>NZ_JBQYLP010000047.1:0-47944 GCF_052683555.1 Burkholderia sp. BC1 | reverse complement strand
CTTCCACGCGTTGGCCTGCTTCCCGATGCTCGTCGTCAGATCGACGGCGCGCGCGTACGCGCCCTTGTCGACCTTGCGCTTGTTGAAGCTGAGTCGCAGAAGCAGGTTGATCACCTGCAGGCGCTCGATGAGTTCTGACAGGTGAGGAGACTTGTCTTCTGCGACATTCGCGCGATACACAAGCATGATGATCTCGATGCACTCGGCGTTGATCTTCTCGCCGATCGACCGCTTGAAGTCCCGCTGCATGTTCGTGACGACGTCCGTCACGACATCCAGCAGGCCTTCGGCGGCGCGATAGATCGGCAGTTGGGTGTGCAGAGCCACGGTGGTCTAAATGGTCAAATTACTGAAGGAATGAATCTGCGGACGGCCCGGGCGCGCAGCTGGAGGAGCTGCCGGGTGCTGCTCTGGGTGCCGATGAAGAAGAGCTGACACCAGGCCCAGCCGGATTCTGATTCGTGCGCCTCACCAGACCAGTACCAGGCCGATTCGAACTCGCCCCGCAGGTTCGCGAAGAGCAGCGATTGCTCGCGGCGCGAGGGGAGTTCACCGCCTTGCTGTTCGGCCCATTCGCGCGCCTGGCTCCACGTCACGCTTTCGGCTTCGCCAGGCAGCAGGATCAGGTAATGGCTCAGTGCGCCATCCTCGTTCAGGATCGGGCCAGCACAGTGCTCCCCGGCCGCGAGTGGAATCGTGACCGCGTCGACCCGATATTCGGTAGCTCGAGGTTGCTTCTTGAATTCCTCGATCATGGCGGCGATGCGAGTGTGTTCGGCCTGGATCGCTTCAAGCGTGATCGTCATTGCGGTGCTCCAGTTGGAATGGATGAATGGATCAATTTTTGAATCTGCGGACGGCCCGGGCGCGCAGCTGGAAGCCCTGTCGGGTGCTGGACTGGAGGCCGTCGTAGAAGTCCTGACACCAGGCCCAGCCGGCATATTCAGGATCGTCATCCGACGTGTTTGACCAGTACGCGGCCTTCTCGAACAGGTCGCGATGCTGCTCGTAGGCGATTACGAGCTCCGCACGCGTCGGCAAGTCACCGCCGATGCTCTTCGCCCAGTCCAACTGTTCCTGCCATGTGGCACGGTCGTTGTCGCCCGGCAGCAGGATCGTATGGGTGACGTCACCATTTTTGTCGACGAAGCCGACGAGGTAGATCTCGCCGTCAGCGAGCGGGGGAAGCTGGATCTGCATGATTTCTCCGTAGAAAGAAGGGTGCCGTACGGGCCACCCCCTCAAAGCCAATGCTCTCGGGGACTGGAGCATCGGGGCCACTGCAAACTGGAAAGGGCTATTGACGGCGCGGACGCCATTCGGCACCGCGGACGATGCGACCGATCGGCTCGAGCACGAGAACTTCGGTCTCGCGATCGCCGCTCACCAGAACGCGGCCGCGCCGCTGGGCTTTCTCGATCGTGGTGTGCCGCATCGGTTTGGAATTTCGACCGACGGTCACGAACACCTGTCCGAGCGGGCGCACGTCGCCGCTTAGCGAGTCGATGCGTTTTTCGAGCTCGGCGTTGTTCGCCTTCAGGCGCGCATTCACTTCCTTCAGCGAAGCGTTTTCGGCGGCGAACTCGTCTCGTTGAACCTGCGTGCCCTTCAGCAATTCGAGAACCATCGTGATGGCGGTGACGGCATGCGCGCCAGCGAAATAGCTGCCTCGTGCCTCGTGGGCGATCAGCGCGTCGTCAAGCGCCTTGAGCCCCTGAAGGATCTCGAGTGGGTCGCTACGCCCGAGCAGATCGCGAGCTGCGTCGATGATGTGCTGCACGGTCGAGGGTGCCGTGCCGGTCGACGATTGATCGGCTTCGCCGTCGACGTTACTGGCAGGGTGGCTGACGACTTCGGCCGGCGGCGCGGCGTTTTCGGTCGCGGGGCGCACAGGCCGATCGCCTTGCGAGAGCCAGTACACGTACTCGTTGCCGCCGCCGGCGCGCTTTTCGCGCTCGACGAGGCCATTGCCGTGCATCTTGTTGAGCTCGCGGGAGACGTCCAGTTGCGGCATGTGGATCGCGAGAGAGATATTCTTCGCGGTCGCTTCGCCGGCGTGAGCGAGGTGCTGTTCGATCAGGTCGCGCATGTATTCCTCTCAGCCTTGGCGCAGTTCGCTATCGGATTCCCCCGCGATTGCCCCGTCCGCTCCGATCGCGAACGGTTCGCCGATTCGGTCTTGCGACAGGGCACGTGCGGCCTCGAGCATCACTTCCGCGTCGCGTGCGTCGATCTGAAGCGCAGCGCGGTTGCGCAGACGCTCGACGAGTTCTGCGGTGCTGCACGGGGCGACCACATACGCGAGGGCAAACCGTTTGAGCGCTTCCAGCGTCCCGCTTACGGTCTGGTATTCCACGGTCCCGATACGCGCGTCGAGCGTCACGGCCAAGCCGGAGCGTCGAGCGATGTCAGCGATATCCATGGCCGCCCCCGGATCAGTGAAGGGCGTGAACCGCAGGGTTCGCCTGCGTGCCGATCGTCTCGACTTCTTCGGCAGTCGGCAGCCACGAGATAACGGTGTCGCTGATCACGTCCAGGACGCGGCGGCGTTGCTCCTCGCGACGAACGGCTTCGGTGCGCATCAGTTCCATCGCCTTGATCCAGCCCAGATCCGAGAGCGGGTCGTCCAGCCAGACGGCGGACCATTTCCCGGCGCCAAACTTCGCGTCGAAGAGCTCTTGCGTTTCGGCCCGGGTCCGTGCGATCAGAAAGGCATCACTGCCCGGCGCATCGCAATCGTCGATGACGTGCATGGCGAAGCGCGCGAACGGCAGGGTCCAGTCGTCGAAATGGGCGACACCGGCGACCACCCCGTCGTCGGAAATGGCGACGATCGGGTGCAGGAGGTCAGTGGGACGGCGGTCGTTGAACACGTAGACGATCTTCATTTCGGGTACCTCAGACGTTGCGGTGATCGCGCTTCGCGGCGCGAAGATGGGCTCGCGCGATGCGGTAGGCGTCACGCAGAGTCAGGTTCCCCGCCTGCAGGTCGGCCATGACCTGCCACAGGGTCGGATACGACGGCGCAGCATTGGAGTGCCGCTCGACCAGCTGCTTCACGCTGTCGGCGAGTTCCGCGCGGTAACGCACGTGCGGTTTCGGTTCGCGATTCATGCAGATCTCGTCGGACAGTCGGGCGATGTGAAAGAGGCACACGGCAATGAGCAGGCCGAAAACGAAGATCAGCGCGATAAGGGTCCGGTATTCCACGGTCAATCCTCGTCACAGTCGTTCGCGGCACGCCGCTTGATGTCGAAATCGACGCCGTGATCAGGCGCCGGGCGAACTGGCCGCGCGTTGCGTCTCGACTGAACGTCGCGGATCTTCGGGTTCGGGTGCAGCTGCGCCCGGACTGCGGCTTGAATGGCGGCGCGCACCGCGGGGTTCGATAGCGCCTGTTCCGGCGATCCCGCTCCGAGCGTTGCGCAGGCCGGGGCGAGCACGTCGTCAGGGAGGCGGGTCGGGGTGGGGCGCATCGCAGCCTCGTTACATGCAGCGCGACACCGCGCACTGGACCTCGGTCTGTGCCGCCTGGTCCTGGTACTGGAAGTAGCCGAGGATGAGCAGGTAGACGAAGAACACGCCGAGGACCGCGAGGACGTTGCGAAAGGCGCGGAAGATGTGGCGCGCGATGCGCAGCCCGCGCGTGTCGTGCTTTACACGCTTCCAGGTGATCAGAGGTTCCGCGGTGTGTTGGTTCGTCGTGTTCATGGTCGATCCTCGTGATGGTGTGATTGCCCGCCGTAGCGGGAGCGGTTGGTCAGGCGGCGAATACTTCGGCGATCCAGTCGTGCCGGCCGTCAGCGCGCATCGCGTAGCGCCAGCGGGGAACGCCGCCGACCTTCTTCGCCGCGCGCTCGGCCGCACCACGTGCCGATGCTTCGGACCAGAACCATTCGCTGTAGAGCTTGTTCATCGTCGTTCCCCTTCGTGTTGCGTCTTGTGTAGATGAAATATTAGAACTTCTCTTTTGCGTTGTAAAGAGAAGTTCTAATATTTCATCGCAGCACAAGCTGATGCGCTTTTGGCGCCTTACGGGGCGGGGGCTTGGCCGTTACGGGCGATGACGTCTTGGCAGTTGACGATTGCCGCGCCGGCCTGACGCCGAAGCAGTAGGTCTGTCGTTCCAGAGACTGCTGCTATGCGATCGTCTTGGGCCAAGACGCGCCGAGCATTGGCAATGGTGCGTCGGCATTCGGCTACTGCTTGCTTGGAGGACGCTGCCTTGCCGGCGGGAGAATTTTGAAATTCGATAGCTGCTTGGGCTTGCGCCTGACGCGCACGTTCGTCGGCGCCGCGCGCTGCTCGGGCCGCCAGTTCAACGTCGCGCTCATGTAGATAGGCGGCGGCCTGTTGGCTACTTGCATCGGCCAATGGAAGACCACTGTTGCGGACGTATTGAAGGATTTCGCGCTCGAATCGGTCCGTTGGCGAGAACGACTGAGTTAGGATGCCGGTCTTGAATCGTTCAGTCGTCAAGACGTAGTAGCCGAATCCCGCAGCCGTCTGCATCGGCGTGAGGTGCAGGATGGCAGTGACCCGTATGGATGGTGAATCGAACTGTTGCCGAGTCGACAACGGAATTCCCGGTGCAGTTTCCGGGATTGTCGGCCGCTTTTCACCATCACGCTGGCAATAGAGCCCCATGCTCTCGTATTGGGACGCGCACTTTTTGTCGACGGTCTCTTGCGGGGCGAGGATTGCCGTCGCGGCGAAAGCTGATGCCTGGCACAGGATTCCGCAGGCGGCAAACCCGCAGCAAGTACGAGCGAAGAGCATGTTTTCTCCATCAAATCGAGGCGACATCCATCAGCTCAGACAGCAGAGCGAGTAAACCGCGCATAAGGCGCGGTGCAGCCGTGGCATCAACATCGATCATGCCGTACTCGATCTCGTCGTGGTCGGTGATCTTGCTATAGACGGAGGCTACGCGGGGTTGTTCGGCGCCTTCGGGAACGTACGCGCTGACGCGCCGTCGTCGAAAATCGACGGCGACGACGTTGCTATCTGGTTCCCTTACGCCTGATGTCACCCGACTGACCCCGTGCCGGTTCTACAAGAATCCGAGATTTTGTGTGCCGTTGCGGGGAGCGCGTTTTGTCCGTCAGACGAAGGATACCGAGAAGAAGATCCAGCTTCTCTTCGGATAGGAGGCCCTCTCTCTCCGCTTTTGCCAGTTCAGCCTTGAACATAGCAAGCTTCTGGCCTTGCACTGTATTTAACGCTTCCTGAACAGGGCGCCTAGCAGGGTTTGTCTCACCTTCATATCCGCTTACGGCTGCCGTTAACTTTTCGAATGCAGTACGCGTTTCCGCCTCAGTGCGGGCTTGGTTGAAGTCTGTGAACGGCTTCATGAGGCGCGGGCTGATCTCTTCGGCCTTCGCGCCGATCTGGGCACAAATGCTAACGAGAGCCTTCAAGTTCAACGGGATGATGCCGCGCAGGTATTGACCGATTAACCCCTGCGAGCCGAGTTCCGAGGCAGCGCCGAGCCACTGTTGCGTCGCGCCTGGATGCTCGTCCTTGTACTGCGCCCAGGCAGCGCGGAGCCGCGCAGCTTCGTCGCGCTCTTCGTCCGTCAGGGGGCGTTTCTCTACCGTAGCCATGGCGCGATTCTAATGAGCGTTGCTAATACATGGCTGGCCTCGATGATTAGAAGCGCTTTTTTCACTTTACTAATAAAGAGAGAAGTTCTAATATTTCGCCCATGGATCTTCCAACCTACCTTTCCAACGGCAAGCATCGTCAGCGCTGGCTCGCCGATGAACTTGGAGTCACGCAGGGGCTGATCAGCCAATGGGTACGAAAAAAGGCCGTGCCGCCGCCGGGTCGTTGCGTTGCGATCGAACGATTGACTGGCCGCAAGGTGACACGCCAGGAACTGCGCGACGACTGGATGGATATCTGGCCGGAGCTTGTCCAGCCGCCGACCGGGATTCCGGATCGCGAGCGTAAGCCGGCGGCTGGGCAAGTTCATTCCAAGGACGGACGTGATGGCTCGAAACGGTAGGCCGGCGGCGCGCGAATGGCCGAAGGCGCTCACCAGATTGAGAGAAGAGGAATGAAACCGCGGAAGCTTCAGCACGTGATTGACGACCTGACCGACGCGATTGGCCGTTGGCCGGAGCTTGCGGATGACGTCTTCGCTTTCATGTTCGACGGCGATTCCGTCCGGACGGGTCTGTATTCGATCCGCACGGCCAGCGGCAAAGAAGTGAAGGTCGGCGAACCGATCCGCTTTGACGTCCGCGTCGACATTTTCGCTGCGCCCGCGCTGGCGCAGTTCGCAGTTGCTGTTGCTCAGGGAGTTGTGCCGGCCATGCCAATCAGCGGTGGCGGCGTGGGGATTAAGTAAAGGATCGGCAACTTTCTTCATTTTGGGCGTCCTTGTGACGCCTTCATTTGGCGGCGCGCGCAACTGGGTAAGCAAGTGGTAATCAACTGGGTAACGATTGATTTTTCGTATGAAACAGACCGAACTCAGGATGTTTGCGCCGTGGGTGCAGGCCGCGACGCTGCCCGAGGCGGAGATCGAGGCGATGACGTTTGAGGAATGCCTCGTACGCGCGCTCGAGCTTGGCCTTCGCCGGTTCGACCGGAAGACGCTCGCGCGCAACTGCGGCATCCACTACCCGCACTTCGCGGATCTCGTCGCTGGGCGCCGGCCATTCCCCGCCACGAAACTGCATCTGTTTTGCATGTTCACGGGCTGCGATTACCCACGTCAGTGGTTGGCAATTCAGGAGAGGAAGGCCATCGAGGAATACCGTCGGCTCAGTCAACAAGCGATCGGCGAATTCGTACAGCAGGCATTCGGGCAGCAGGCATTCGGACAGCGTCAGGCGGCAGCATGAATCTTTCGTCGCGCGATATCGGCGGCTTGTTTGCTAGGAAGCTGGGACGTCCCATGAAGTACCTCGGACTGGTGCAAGGGCACCATCTGTTCATTTTCCGCGATCCCCCTCAAGACTACTTGGCGTTCAGGCCTGATCAAACGTGGATGATCGAGCGGCGCACCGAGGCTGTCCCCGAGCTTATTGTCGAGAAAAAGGAGTGCTGAATGTTTCACGTGAAATCGTTCAGTGACGTTGTCCTTCAGGCGAGCGCGTGCACGCTGCTGCTGTGCGCCTTCTTCCCGGCACGCGGTCACGTCCGTCTGCAACTCGTCGGTGCGTTCGCCGTCTTTCTCGCGATTTTTCTCGTCCTGTACGCGTGACATGGCCCGATTCCACTGCCGCTGCCGCCGTTGCGATCGTCGTCGGGTGCTTCTCGACAAGCCGGGCGTGCTGGAGCAGTCGGCTTATCCGGAATGTCTCTGCGGCGCCCGCGACTGGCGCATCGACAAATGGATGATGGAACGCAACGCGGGAAAGACGCGCTGCGACTGCGCCGGTTACTGGTTCCCGCATCGCATGGGCTGCTTTTACTGCTGGCATCGGAAGGACGGCAGCGATCGACTTCCGGGGCACCCTGATTTCTGGACCCGCGATATGACGCAGGAGCAACACGACGGGCTCGTTGCGCAGCATCGCGCGGATTTGCAAAAAGCCGATTTCCCGTTCGAGGCGGCTGCGTAGGAGAAGACATGGCAAAGAATTCCATCGACGCATACGGCGCGCGCGGCAAGAGCAACGTGCTGTATTTCGATCCCGAAGACCTGGTGCTGATCACCGATCCGGATCACCCGCTGTACGACCGGCGCGTGCACCTGCCGCCCGACGAACCGACCGTTCGCAACATCATGGCGCTCGGCGTGCTCGAGACGATCCTGATCCACAAGGATCCGGAGACGGGCGAGGTCATCGTGGTGGATGGCCGGCGGCGCGTGATCAATGCGCGCGAGGCGAATCGCCGCCTGTACGACCTTGGGAAAGAACCCATTCTCGTACCAGCGCTGCCGAAGCGCGCGGAGAAGGGAACGCTCGCCGGGATGATGGTTTCCGCGAACGAGATCCGGCGACAGGACACGCCGATCAACCGCGCCGAGAAGATGCAGCGCATGCAAGACACCGGTCACGACGAGGAAGCGATCGCGATCCACTTCGGCGTCGATCCGCAAACCGTGAAGCAGCAATTGCGGTTGCTCGAGTGCTGCGCCGACGTGCGCAACGCGCTCGAAGCCGATCAGATCACGGTCACCGCGGCGTTGCGCCTTTCGAGGATGACGCCCGACCAGCAGCGGGCGAAGGTCCGCGCGCTGATCGCCGCAGCGGAAGGCAAGGTCGGGCACGCGCGAGCGCGTGCGCAGCGCGCGGTGCTGTCGTCCGGCCCCCGGATGAAGACGCGCGCGGAGATTGTGCGCGAGCTGGAGCAGAGCAAGGGCGAGCGCGCCGAAGCGCTGCGATGGGTGCTCGGCGGCGTTGCCGAGCCTGTCCAGACTGTCGACCACCGCCAGATGTCCATCGAGGAGACCGCCTGATGTCGTTCCACCTTACCAATCAAGCCTGGGACGTCGAGCTCCGCTCGAACCAGAAGATCGTGCTCCTTGCCTTGGCACATCTCGCCGTGCAGTCGACTCGCGTATGTGCGCCAACGGTGCGCAAGCTCGCGTTCATGTGCGGGCTGTCCGATAGCGGCGTGCGCGACCAGCTGAAGCAGCTCACCGACGCCGGCTTCGTGGAGTCGACGGTAATCGATGGCGAGCCCCACTACCGCGTCACCGTGGGACAGCTGAAGTGATCGAATCAGTCATCAAGCCACGTCGGCCAAAGGCAGATGGGTGGAAGTTTATGGGACCGGCGTCGCCCGAAGCGACGCTCGGCTACGAGGGCGAATGCTGGTTCCACCGGGCATCGTGCCTGTTCGCGATCGTCGCCGTCGAGGTCGCTGCGCCGGAGGGCGGCGTCAGCAAGGGCCCCGAGTATCACGTCAGCATCAGCCTTCAGACGCTTGCCGGCCCGGCGCGCTGCACGAGCGCTGATGCTGTCTTCGTTCTGGCCGCGTTCGATCTGCTCGAGGCCGAAGATGACAACCACGTGCCGAACGGCCTCGTGCGCAATTTCTGGCGGCCGGTGGCGGAACCGCTGATCGGACTCGAATGCGCATGCAAGGCTGACGAGCCAGCCATCGTCGAGGACAAGGGCGATTTCGTGTGGCGAGGCGTCACGCGATGAAGCTTTCGGAATTCCTCGAAAACGTCGGCCATCCGGTCGCCTATTACCCGGCGCTCGCCGGCCCGCTGGGAGGCGTGAACGCCGCGGTGCTCTTCTGCCAGCTGTACTACTGGTCGAAACGCTCGCCGGACGAGCGTGGTGTCCACAAGACCGTCGAGGAGCTGCGCGCCGAAACCGGCATGTCTCGCGCAGAGCAGGAGACCGCGCGCAAGGCCCTGAAGGCACGCGGCGTCCTGTCGGAGCTGCACATCCGCCTCGAGCACAAGATGTTCTACAAGCTCGATCTGGACGTCCTGGAACGCCTGATGGAGGCGCGTGCGAACAGCCCGGAACAGGGCGACGAGTCCGAACGCGAGAAAGTCTCTTTCCCGAAAGCGAGAAAGTCGCTTTCGGGAAAGCGGGAATCTGACGTTCGGGAACGCGAGAATCCAGCGTTCGCGAAAGCGGGAAACAGTGATTCGGGAACGCGGGAATCCAGCGTTCCCGAAGCGGCGATTCCCGCTTTCGTTAACGAAGGAAAGACTACTACAGAGACTACAGCAGAGAAGAACCCCCTTACCCCCTTGTCGCCGGCTGCGCCGCCGACGAGTGTCGGCGTGAAAGGTGAAAGCAAGCTAACCCCGTTCGAGCGATGGTGGGACGCATGGCCGCGTACGCCACGGCGAGTGGCGAAGGCTGAATGCGAGAAGCGCTGGCGGCGCGCTGGCCTCGACGAGCACGTCGAGGTCATCGTCGCCCATACGCTGGCGATGAAGCTGACGCAGCCGTGGCGCGAGGGCTACGAGCCGGCGCCGCTCACGTACCTGAACCAGCGGCGCTGGCAGGACCCGCTTCCGCCGACCGAAGCCGAAGCTGCAGAGGAAGCCGCAGATGCCGAGTGGTGGACGTCGGCGGAGGCCGTCGAGCAGCACGCGGCGAGAATCGGTTTCCGCAGCCGCCACGCCGACGAGCCGACCCCGAGCTATCGAGTGCTCGTCGCAAAGGCGAGCGGCCGTGGCCCGTGGATCGACTTCGTTCTCAAACACGCCGAGAAGTCCGGCTCCCAGCGGTTCTACGAATGGGTTCGCGCGCAGCTCGGCGAAGAGCTCCTCCCCACGGACGACTACGCATCATGACAAAGAATTCATTCCGAGCGGAACTCGTTTCGGTAATGCTTGGAGACGCGGCGTTCTTTCGCGGCCAGTCGATTGTTCGTCTCGCTGCATCCGCTTACCGGTCAGACCGAACAGCCACTCCGCGCGATGAGATTGATCGGCGCTGGGCCATTGACGGCGAAGTGACGGTGAAACGTATCGGCAGTCAGTTCTTCTTGCTTGAGCCGCACGAGTTCGACTGTTTCCGCGGCAACGCGGCAAAGGAAAAGGCATGAACGTCAAACCGGGTGACCTTGCATTCCTCTGCAGTGATTGCGTCAACGAGGGTGTGATCGTTGAGGTTCTCAGCTCTGCCGGCATGGATGTCGATGAAGGTCAGTTGTGGCATTGCCGATCGCGCATCCCGATCTGCTGCACGAGGAAGCGCAGCGGCGCTGAGCTCACGACGACAGAATTTGCTTGCCCCGATGCGTGGCTCCGGCGGATCAACGGCGTGCCGGTGACCGATGACGTCAGTGACGAGGTGCCGGCATGAAGTTCGAACCGCCCATCTGTTCGATATGCCGCCGCTTCGTCGACAGCTTCGAAGTGGTGCACGACGTTGTCACTGGCCGCCGCACTTTCACGGCACGGTGCCACGGAGCTACGCAAGTACAGTTTCTCGACGATCGCGATTTCGAGCGGTTCGGCCCGAATGCCATTTCGATCGGATATGCGTTCGTACCGCATTTCACGATCGAGATACAGATCCCGCGGGGGAAGGTATGAAGGCAACCATCCTCTCCGACGGCACGCTGCAAATACTGCCGGAATCTGATCTTGATGCGTACGCGCTTGGCCAATGGTCACGTGTGAACTTCGGTGACGGGTTCAACGCATGCGTTCCGTGCGTGAAGATCATGATCGACCTGTCCGGATACCCTGCGGCCCTCGCGCCGCTCCACATTCCGAAGCCACAACCCGGCCGCAGGACGCAGCCGTGAGCTTGATCATTGTCCCAATCTCACTCGAAGAGGCGAACGCCTTCGTCGCCGAGCACCACCGGCACCACGCGCCCGTGGTCGGCCATAAGTTCAGCATCGCGGTCGCCGAGGACATGATGATGGGCAGAGACGACTGCACCGGCATCTGCGGCGTCGCAATCGTCGGCTGCCCGGTTGCGCGCGGCAACGATGACGGCTGGACGCTCGAGGTAACGCGCTGTTGCACGGACGGCACGCGCAACGCGTGTTCCGCGCTGTACGGCGCGGCGTGGCGCGCTGCTCGCGCGCTCGGTTACGCGCGGCTCATCACCTACACGCTTCCGGCAGAGGGCGGCGCGAGCCTCCGTGGTGCAGGCTGGCGTCTCGTCGGCATCCGCGGAGGCGGCAACTGGAATACGCCCGCTCGGCCACGCGTCGATACGGCTGCTCATCTCCAGGGGCAGAAGTCGCTGTGGGAGGCGACGTGAGCAAGGGAACCATCCGCCTGCCCGAGAGCGCGATCTCCGACGGCCGAATCGGCACCGCTCGCGTTCTTGGCGCATCGGTCAGCGGCGCGCGCACTGCGCCGGTCGCGATTGCATCGGCCGCGCCGTCGCCGGTCGAGCGCATGCAGCAGCTCGGCCGCCTGCCGACTGGGCGCATGAACAAGACGGAAGCCGCCTATGCCGCCGTGCTGGCGGCGCGCTTGCATGCCGGCGAGATCCTCTGGTTCCGATTCGAGGCGCACAAGCTGCGTCTCGCCGACAACACGTTCTACACGCCCGATTTCACGGTGATCACCGCCGCCGGCCAGACCGAATACCACGAGGTCAAGGGCCGATGGACGGACAAGGCCCGCGCGAAAACGAAGATCGCCGCCGACCAGTACCCGTATCGATTCATCGCGATTCAACGTGACGGCCGCCATGGCTGGCGCGTCGAAGATCTCACCGGCCGCAGCTGGTGACAACCTGAACCAGGAGCAGGAAATGACAAAGGTACGAGCGAAGTTCAAGGTGACGCTGCTGAGCCAGCGCGAGCACTGGGACAAGCAGAAAGGGCCGATCCACGACATCCAACTGCAGCCGGTGACGTCGGGTTCGAGCGATAACGAGCGCTTCTATGCCGCGACCCCGGCTGGCCAGATCTCGCTCAGTACCGTGAACGACGACGCGGCGCGCCAGTTCCGCCTCGGCGAGGAGGTCTATGTCGACTTCTCGCCCGTGGATATGGACGCGGTCGCAGGCGACTGACCGGGGGCGCGCGCATGCGACTCTACCTCGCTGGCCCGATGACTGGCTATCCGGAGCTCAACTTTCCGTCGTTCCACGCCGAGGCTAAGCGCTTGCGCGCGCTCGGCTTCGAAGTGGTCAACCCGGCCGAGATCAACGCTGACATGTCGATGGCGTGGCGTGAATGCATGAAGGCCGACATTCGCGAACTGCTGACGTGTGACGGCATCGCGATGCTCGCCGGCTGGGAGCAGTCGAAGGGCGCCCGGCTGGAGCATCACATCGCGCTGGCACTGTCCCTGCCGATCTTCAGGTCGACCGAGCTCGTCGAATTCATGGAGCGTAGGCAGCAATGCGCTTGACGTTCATCGTCCCGGACGAGTTCAAGGTGTACGGCATCGAGCAGCGCGAACGGCCGCCGTGCGTCGTCGAGCTGGAAGTCACGGAGTTGATCAGGATGCGCTCCAGCGGCCCATGGATGCGCCACCGCGCCCGGCGGCGAATCGGTTCCACGTCATATATCGCCTACGCGCGCCTGCCTGGCTGGATCGAGGCGCCGCCAGGGTGGCCGCGTCGGGACGGCGGCGCGGTCGAGTTGAGCGTGCCGGGGCATTTCAACCGCAAGGTGACGTTTCCGGCCTTCCCGGATGGCGTCGACCACCTGCGCCTCACGGCCGAGGGCTGGACATGCTGAAGCGCTCGAAGCCGCTCGCTCGAAAGACGCCGCTCGCGCGCGCTGGATTTACGAAGAAATCGAAATCGCCGTTCAGCACGCTCGCGCGCGCATCGACGCTGAAGCACCGCACGGCGATCAAGAGCCGGATCCGCAAACCGACGGTCGAGGAAGGCTCGAAATACCTCGCTGCGTGCAAGGGCCAGCCCTGTTACCTGAACGTAATGTGCCCGTGGACGGACTGGGCGGACCCGACCGTCGTCCCGGCTCACTCGAACCAATCGAGACACGGGAAGGGCATCGGCCTCAAGGCGAAACACGAATTCACGCTGCCTGCGTGCCTCGCATGCCACACGTGGCTCGACCAGAGCGGTGCGCCGTTGGAAAGGAAAGCGGCCGCGTTCGACGCCGGATTTGCTCGATGGAAGCCCGTCCGCGATCGCCGGATGGGGAAGTCGGAACCACAGGAGAACCACGATGAGTAAGCGTCCGCCTCGCGACTGCGATTGGTCCGCTGCGGAGAAGGCGCGTCTGCGCTACTGGTGGAAGAAGCCCGATCCCATCAAGACCTGGGTGGACAAATTCCCCGGACGCACGCAGGGCGCCATAGAAGCGAAGGCGCACGAGATGCGCCTTCCGAATCGTCACACGACAGCGCGGCCGCTGTTCGCGGAAAACACGACCGGTGCTCGTATTCGCGACGCGATCATCGCATCGCCATCGACGCGCGCGCAGCTCGAGGCACTGAAGATCGCTTCGCCGTCGACGATATGCCGATTCATCCGCATGCATCGCGCGTCGATGCATATCCACGGCTACGCCGAGCGCTCCGGCTCTGACGGCTATGCCGCCGAGATATGGGCATGGGGTGAGGGCGTGGATGCACCCCGTCCGAAGACCGTCTCGAAAGCCGAGGCGGCGATGCGGTACTACCGGAAGAAATCCAGAAGCGTTCGCTGGAAGCGGGAAGAGGCGGCGCGCCAGCGCGAGCGGTATCACGCGAAGAAGGGAAATCTGCTGCGCGGCGAGCGCCCGATGCGGGATGAAGCCGTGATCGCGCTGTTCGGTGAAACCGGCACCGCGAGCCCGAGCGAATGAGCGAACTGCGGAAATGGGAATACGGCGACCCGTTGAAGGTTCTCGAACGCCGCGAGGGCTATCGGTGCACCGGCTGCGTGCACAGCGTCGAACGGCTCGATCCCTTCGGCGGCGCGCGGATGGTGTGCCGGAAGGGCAGGAAATATGGACAACGCTGCATGAAATTTGAGGAAAAGCGAAATGACTGAAACGACCGAGAAACTGTTCCGCACGCCCGAGGCCGCGCTGATCTTCGCGTTCAACTACAGCATGCAGCAGCAGGATCGGCCCGCGATGAACCGCCTCGCGATGCCGGCGGGGCGGCGCGGGATCGGCTTGGCTGGCCTGGACGGCGCCGGCCAAGGCGGCATGATCCTGCGCGAGCTGGATCCGCTCACGAACTCGGAACTGGCGGCGTTGCTCGGTCGATACGCGCCCCGTTCACGACCGTGCGCATGCGGCAGCCCCTGCTGTTCGAAGCACAAGCCGAATCCCGAGTGGGAGGCTGCAGTTCGCCATCTCGAGCAAGAGGCGTTGTCGCTGTTCTCCGGGCACATCGTGCAGTATCGGTTGCGGCGGCGGCTGGTCGAGAAATCGCTCGGCACCAAGATCGAATTGAAGGCGCTCGCGAGGGAATGTGGTGTCAGCGAAAACACGGCGGCGGCGCATTGGAAGATCATCCGTGAGTGGATGGAAGGTGTATCCGGCCGCCGGAACGGCAAAGCGAAGCGAGAGCGCGCCGAGTATGCGGATGTTGACGTCAGCGATCCGCATATCGAAACGGTCGATGGGCTGCTGTCGCGCGCACGGAAGCGGGCAGACAGTATCCTCTCCGCACTTCCGTTCATCGGCGCTTGACACTTGCGGTTTTCGACCGCAGAATAGCGCTCAATCTGACACTGTGAGTCAGTGCGCCTAAAGCCCCGCCGGCATGCCGAGCGGGGCTTTTTCGTTTTCGACGTGTCTCCTCCATGCGGTGATGTTGGCCGCTTGCCCGCTATCTGGCGGGCTTCTTTATTCATGCGGTGCGGCGGGGCGACTCGTCGGCCGTGGCGGACCAGTCCACGATGAGCAAACCGAAATCCAAGAGCCATGCGGGCTCAGGCGGCCCGCGTCTCGGCGAGATTGTCATCGTGCGCACGCCGTACTTCGTGCGGCCGATCGTAGGCATTTGCATCTGCATCTACGAGGACGAGCCCGTCGAGATCGCCGTTCAGGTATTCCCGGTCGGCCGAGATCCGTTGCAGATCCCGTCAATCCCGTATTTCGATGCGGAGCCGGACAGCGCAATCCGGTCTGCGGCGTGGCCGGCGTTCTGACGATTCGCGTTACGTCGAACGCTCGCGACGTCTATCGGGGCCTCAATGATCTGGTGCGGAAGCAACTGCCGTTTGCGATCGCGCAGGGCATCAACCGCACTGCACAGCGTGTCGCTGAAGCGGAAGTAAAGAACCTCGAGGACACGCTGGACAATCCGTCACCGTTCACGCGGCGGTCGGTCGGTATCAAGCGCGCGCGCAAGAACGACCCGACGGCAGTCGTGTTCATGAAGGACATCGCGGCCAGCTATCTCCAGCCGTACGAGGTCGGTGGCGTGCACAAGCTAAACAGCCGCGCGCTGCTGAATCCGAAGAACATCCGCCTCAATCAGTACGGGCAACTGCCCCGCGGCACGCTCGCGATGCTGAAAGGCAGACCCGACATTTTCATCGGCGCCGTCAAGACGGCTTCCGGGGAAACGATCAACGGCGTGTGGCAGCGGCCGACCAATACTGCGAGGGTGTCTTTGCTGAACGCTCGCGGAAAGCGGTTGGGCAAGCTGAACAAGCTGGATGCGAGCAAGAACAACGGTCGAGGTCAGCTGAAGTTGCTGATCCGGTTCGGTGACGCGCTGCCGGTGAAGAAGCGATTGAACTGGGGCGCGCGGGCGCGGCAGATCGTGGACCGCTGGATCGACCGTGACATGCAGGACGCGCTCGCCGCGGCGATGAAAACGTCCCGGTAGGGAGACGGGAGGAAGGTCACCCGGTCACCCCGGACCCCACCCCCCCCTGGGGGCGGGTCCTTCCTGGAGGGGGCGATAACGCGGGCATTGCGCGCGCCCGTTTTTCCCGTTCCTTTGACCAAAAAAAACACGTTACACGTTACACGCTATGGCGGCATCGAATGCGGCTCAAAGGCGCGCCGCGCCTAGCGATGCGGGTGTAACGCGACGCGGTGCGAAACCGCAAGGGAAGGGTAAAAGCGTTACACCGGATCGCGTTACACCGGTCGGCACGGACGGTGCGATCGGAAAGGCGGCGCTCGCTGAAGCGCTCGGGTGGACGCGGCCGAAGCTGGACCGTCGCATCGACAGCGACGAGTCGTTTCCGATCCTGAAGCGAGGGACGCGCGCCGGCGGATGGGAATTCGACCTAGCCGCGGTGAAGGCGTACCTGGCCGGCGAGACGGGTGCCGCGGTGCGCGCGACAACACGCGGAACGGCGCGCGCTTCGACCGCGCAATCCACCGGAAACCCGTATCCGGATGCTCGATACGTTGTGCTTCCGCCGGCGAGCGCGGTGCCGCCCGCCGGCGTGGAACCGGTTGTGCACAGCGGGGAGCAATCGGCTCGGCAGCGGCGCGATGCCGTTCAGGCCGAGATCCTGGAGGACAAGCTGCGCCGCGATCGCGGCGAGCTCGTGCAGGCCGAGGTGATGCGTCAGGTGCTCACGAAGATGCTCGTGCACCTCGGGAAAGGTATGGATCGACTTTCGGATCAGGTGGTGGAGAAGCTTGGACTGCCGGAAGAGAACGCGGAGATCATCCGTGAGCTGACCGACGACCTCCGCACGACGATGGTCGACGAGCTGAAAGTGCTGTTGGGTCCTGATGCTTGAGCACGCATACGCTGACGTCTACCAGATCGCGCGCGAGTCACTGGCGGCGTTTATCCCGCCAGCGCGCGAGACAGTCGCTCAGTATGCGGCGCTGAACAGACGCCTGACGAATCAGGGCGGCGGTTACGTCGGGCGGTGGCACCACGAGAAGGCGCCGTACCTCGTCGCGCCGATGGAAACGCTGACGCGGCTGGATTACCTGACCACGGTTGTGGTCGGGCCTGGGCAGTCCGGGAAAACCGAGATCGCCCAGAACTGGATGTTGAAGTCGGTCGCAAACGACCCGGGCGACATGCTCTGGTACATGCAGACCGATCCGGGGCTCGAGGCCTTCGTCAAGAGCCGGATCAACACCCAGATTGATGGTCACGCCGAGATGAAGATGAAGCTCGGCACGCGTCCGGTAGACGACTCGCTGCACTTCAAGCGGTTCGATGGGATGCGCGTCGAGTTTTTGTCGGCGGCGCACAACAACCTCATCAACAAGTCCGCACCGCGGATCGTCGCCGACGAGGTGGATGCGTACCCTGAATCGCTCGGCGACATCAAAGCGCTGCTCGATGTGCGACGCCAGACCTTCGGCCGGCAGTCGATGTTGCTCGCGATGAGCCACCCGGACCGTGCGCGTGGCCTGATCCCGGAGCGGGATTGGACCGCAGGGATCATGGCGATGTACGGGGACAGTGACCGTCGCGTCTGGTATTGGCCGTGTCCACATTGCGGGGCCTGGTCGAGTCCGGTGCCGATCGCTGCGCGCTACATGGCGCTCCATTACCCCGAGGATGGCACGCTTGATGAGGTGGAGCGCGAGGCGCGGCTGATGTGTCCGGTGAACGGCTGCCTGATCGAAGATCGCCATCGGCGCGCGATGAACCTCGCGGCGTATCGGTCTCCGTTCGGCGGTTGGGTAGGAGACGGTCAGGAGATCTCGCAGGACGGTGTCGTGACCGGCGAGCTGGTCGCTCGTAAGAGCGCAGGCTTCTGGATCGTCGGGGCGATGTCGCCGTTCGTCCTGGGCGGCATCGGCGGTCTGGCGCGCGCGAAGGTGAAGGCCGAGCGCGAGTATGAGGTCAGCGGGGACGACCTGACGCTGCGTCAGGTGACCGTGAAGCAGTTCGGATTTCCATATGCGCCGAAGCGCGGTGTAGGGTCGATCGACGCCAACGTACTCGCTGAGCGCGCGGAGCGCGAGCTGAAGCTGGGTGTCGTGCCGGACGGCGTGCGCTTCATGACCGCCTTCATCGATATCCAGATCGCACACTTCGACTGGTTGGTGCGCGGATGGGGCGTCGGCGGCGAAAGCTGGATCATCGATCGCGGGCGTATCGCTGGGGATCCCGCCACGTCGGCTGCCGATTGGGATCAACTGCTCGAGCTGGTCGCGCGTACGTATCCCGGTCGCAGACGGCAGCGGCCGGCACATGCCGATTCGCGCCGTCGGATTCGACAGCGGCGGTTCCCCTGGGGTCACGCAGCAGGCATACGCCGCATGGACGCGCTGGCGCAAGTCGGAAAAGCGCGTGCGCCTTATCGGCAAGATCTCAGGTCGCGATGCGTGGACGGTATTGCCGACGAAGGGCGCGAAGACCCTCGAGGCACCGAAGCTGATCGTCAATTACCCGGACACCGGTCGGCAGGCGAACAAGGTGGCGGCGCGTGGTGCAGTTCCCGTCGCACAGTTCAACCCGAATAGCTTCAAAGACGACCTGATGGGGCAGCTGCAGGGAGCCGAGCCGGGCAACTGGTACGTGCACTTCCCGTACGATCTTCGATCGCCAGAGGAACCGCACGTGTGGTTCGAGCAGCTAACGTCGGAAACGCGCCAGAAAAACGGACGCTGGGAAAAGCTGGTCTCCGGACGTCGGAACGAAGCTCTCGACCAACTTGTCGGGACGCACGTTGTCGCGCACCTGCATGGTCTTTCGAAGATCGACTGGGAAAAGCCGCCGTCGTGGGCTGCGCCCTGGGATACGAATACCTCGATTCTCAGCGGCCCAGGTTCGCCGCAACCGATCGATCCTGCGCCAGTCGGCGCATCGCCGAAACAGAAGTCCTCTGCCGTTCTCAAGTACCGATAGCCAATGGCCACTACCGATCCCACATCGCCGCTGTATGGGCTGACCGACACGCAGCTGCAATCGATGCTGTCCGCCGCCCAAAAAGCCTATGCTGATTTGCGCAGTGGCAACAAGGTCGTTTCGGTGTCGTACGCGCAGGGCGGCGGGTCGCGAAGTGCGACTTTTCAGCAAGCTGATATGGCGGCCCTTCGCATGTGGATTCTCGACCTGCAGAAGGCGCTCAATCCCGCGCTGCAAATCAACCGCCGCCGCTACATCCGACCGATATTCTGATGACGAAAAAGCCCGTACTCGTCGATTCGCGCGGTCAGCCTTTGCGACGCGCGAGCGCTGAGTACCCGAACGGCATGCCCATGCAAAGCGGCGTAGGTCGGTGGTATTTCCCCTACGAGGCCGCGGACTGGCAGACGCAGGAAATGGGCGCATGGCTGCCGTGGATACGGTCGCCGGACGCCGAGATTACGCAGTTTCGCGACCGGATGGTCGCGCGTGCGCGCGATCAGATTCGCAACGACGGGCGGTCGTCCGGCGGCGTCACTCGGATCCTCGACAACACGGTCGGCGCTGCGCTGCGCTTGATGGCGAAGCCCGACTATCGAGCCCTGCGCTACATCAGCGGCGCGGCGTTCGATGTGAAGTGGGCCGCCGAATTTCGCAGTGAGGTCGAGGCGCGCTGGCGCCTGTACGCAAACGACCTCGGTCGGTACAACGACGTCACCCGCATGCTCACGGTGTCGCAGCAGATGCGGCTGGCGTTGCGCCACAAGCTGATCGATGGCGAAAGCCTGATCGTCACATACTGGATGCCGGAGCGCGTTGGCCGTGGTGCGGCGCGCTACGCGACGGCATTTCTCGTCGTGGACCCCGATCGGCTGTCGAATCCGATGCAGATGGTCGACACGAAGCACCTTCGTGGCGGTGTCGAGATCGACGACAACGGAGTGCCGCTCGCGTATCACATCCGTCGCGCGCACCAGAACGACTGGTACAACGCGGTCGAGAGCATGGAATGGGAGCGCGTCGAGCGCGAAGACGAGGACGGCTGGCGTCGCGTCATCCACGACTTCGAACATGACCGCGCCGGTCAGCATCGGGGCGTGAGCGCATTCGCTCCTGTTCTCGCGCACGCCAAGATGCTGGCGCGCTACTACGGCATCGAATTGCAGGCTGCAGCCATCGCGGCCGCCATCGGTACGTACGTCACCAGTCCGTATGACCCGAACGAGGTACAGGAAGCGCTTGGCGAGGACCGCGAGCTCGGCTTCTACCAGGCGCTTCGCGCACGGTGGAACGATGAGCGACCCGCGATGTTCAACGGCTCGCGCATTCCTGCGCTCGCGCCAGGAGAGGACATCAAGACAGTCGCCGCGGCGCATCCGCACAGCGGATTCGTCGATTTCGCGCACGAGATGCTGGGCGCGATCTCGACGCAGCTCGGGATCTCGATTGAGCAGATGACCGGCGACTGGACGCGCACGACATATTCGAGCGCTCGCGGCGCATTGCTCGAAAGCTGGAAAACCCTGGTGCGCCGGCGACTCGAGTTCTCGGCAAACACGGCCACGCCGATGTACTCGGTCTGGCTGCGAGAAGAGATGGAGCGCGGCGAGCTGCCGCTGCCGAACGGCGCGCCGGACTTCCTCGAGGCTGAAACGGCTTACGCCGCTTGCTCATGGCTCGGGCCCGCACGCGGATGGGTCGATCCGGTGAAGGAACCGCAGGGCGCGATCCTGAAGATGGACGGCGCCCTCACAACGCTTGAGCAGGAAGCTGCAGAACAGGGATTCGACTACGAAGAACTGATCGAGCAGCGCGAGCACGAAATCAAGGAATTCCAGCGACGCGGCATTCCGCTCCCTGCATGGGGCGGGGCTGAGGTCGCGACGCGTTCCGACGAACCGCCCCCGGAGCCCCAGGCAGCATGAACTTTCCGCATCTGGCTACGCGCCTCTTCAACGTCCCCATCGCGATCACGCCGCATAAGGCAGAGATCGTCATGGCCGCGCTCGCCGACCGCCTGGGCATTACGCAGTTGTTCCGCCCGGATGGCCACGTGATCGCGCTGGCCGGCGGCGGCGCGCAGGCGTTTCTCTCCGACATGGGCGCGGAGGACGAGCCCGTCGACATGCGTCCTTATGACGTCTGGGAAGGTGTTGCGCGCATTCCGATCCAGGGGACGCTGGTGCACAAGCTCGGGACGCTTCATCCCTGGTCTGGCATGACGGGATATGACGGCATTCGGTCCCTGCTGAGCCTGGCGATGGAGGACCCGGAAGTCCGCGCGATCGTCCTGGATATCGATTCTCCCGGCGGCGAGGTGGCCGGCTGCTTCGACCTGACTGATGCGATTTACGAGGCGCGCGAGGAGAAACCGATCTGGTCGATTTTGAGCGAGAGCGCCTATTCCGCCGCCTATGCAATCGCCAGCGCGAGCGATCGGATCATCGTGCCGCGCACGGGCGGTACCGGCAGCGTCGGCGTGATCTGCATGCATGTGGATTTTTCGAAGGCGCTTTCGCAGGCAGGTATCGACGTCACGCTGATCCATTACGGCGACCGCAAGGCTGACGGGAACGAGTATTCCCCACTGTCGAAGGATGCCCGCGCGCGGATCCAGGCCGATGTCGACGCAATGGGCGAACTATTCGTCGAGACCGTGGCGCGAAATCGCGGTCTTACCGCCGCCCGCGTGCGCAGCACGCAGGCCGGCACGTTCCTTGGCGCCGCTGGCGTCGAGGTTGGCTTCGCCGATGCCGTCATGGCACCGGACGATGCACTTGCCAGCCTGCTCGCTGAGCTCGGCTGATTCAACCAACCATCAGGAAATTGTCATGAGCAATGTGCTTCGCAGCATGATGGGGCGCGCCGGGCTGTCGTTCGGCCACCTCGCAAAGGTCTCCACGCGTTCGGCGCGGGCGGAGGAAAACGACGGTGACGATCAGGACGATCGTGACGACCGCGATGACAGCGGCAACGGCAAGAAGGGCCGGCGCGCAGAATCGGGCGACGGCGACGATGAGGGTCAAAACCGCGACGACGGCGACAGCAAGCGCGGGTCGCGTGCCGAGGGCGACGACGGTGACGATCAGGACGATCGTGACGACCGCGACGACAGCGGCAAGGGCAAGAAGGGGCGGCGCGCAGAATCGGACGACGGCGACGACCGGGACGACGATGACGACGAGCGCGCCGAAAACGACGACGACGACGAGGAAGAAATGCGCGGCAAGAGCGCGGTGGCCATGGCTCGCCGTCGCGAGCGTGCACGTTGCGCCGCGATCTTCGGCTGCAAGGCCGCGGGGAAGAATCCCGTTCTGGCGGCGAACCTCGCGTTCAACACGTCCATGACGCGCCGGCAAGCGATTCGCGTGTTGAACGAAACGCCGGCGCCGCAAGCATCGTACGGTGCGCGACGCAACCCGAATCTCGGCACCGGCGCGGAGCACTCGCCGACCCGCGAGCAGGCGGTCGCGGCCAGCTGGGATCGCGCGTTCGCGCGGGCCCGCGGCGCGCGGTAAGTCTCGAGCTCAACCCTTCTTCAAGGAACAGGAACCATGGGACAGACTCCCCTCATCGAGAACCGCCACGCCGGCGGATTTCTCGTCAGCGAAGCACGCGGCCACCGTTCGCGTGACGCCGTCGTCTTGGGCGGCGGCGTGAAGATCCTTGCCGGCCAGGTCCTCGGCTTCAAATCGGGCGGCGTCGCAGTCGCCGCGGCGGCGCCGGCGAACACCGGCAATGGTGCGATCACGATGGACGCGTCGACCCCGGTGCTCGCCGGTGCGCAACTCGGCGTGTACAAGGCGGTTTGCACGGCGGCCGCCGCGAACGGCGGGACGTTCCAGGTGACGGACCCGGCCCACAACAACATCGGCAATGCGACGGTCGGAACGGCGTTCAGCAACCAGATCAAGTTCACGATCGCAGACGGGACGACCGATTTCGTCATCGGCGACGAATTCGACATCACGGTCGAGGCTGTCAACGGTGTCTACGTGCCGCTCAATTTCGCCGCGAGTGACGGCACGCAGACCGCTGCCGCGATCTCCTTCGATGTCGTCGATACCACGCTCTCCGACAAGGTCGGCACTGTCGTGATCCGGGACGCTGAAGTGAACTCGGGCGAACTGATCTGGCCTGCCGGCGCAACCGCGTCGCAGATCGCAGGCGCGAGCGCGCAGCTCGTCGCGGTGGGCATCATCCCGCGCTGAGCCCCTTCCACCGCAAATTTTCCCTTTCCGTATTGTCCTCTTGGCCGCGTAAGCGGCCATTATTTTTTCTGGAGCCAATAATGGCCAGCTTGGACGTATTCCATCAGGACGCTTTCACCACCATCCAGCTCACGGCAGCGGTCGACAAGTACCCGTATCAGCCGCAGGGCCTCGGTGAGCTGAACATTTTCGATGATGAGCCGATCCGCACGACCGCGCTCGCCGTCGAGCAGCGCCAAGGGCAACTCGTCATCATTCCGACCACGCCGCGTGGCGCCGAAGGCGTGCAGCGCGTGACGGAGCAACGCCAGGCGCGGTACTTTGACGTGCCGCGGCTGATGCATTCGGACACGATCTACGCGAACGAAATCCAGAACATCCGCGCGTTCGGCACCGAGTCCGAACTGATGCAGGTCCAGGTCGAAGTGGCGCGCCGTATGTACGGTCCGACCGGTATTCTGCGAAACATTGAGTACACGTGGGAGTACCACCGACTCGCTGCCGTCCAAGGCATGCTGCTCGATAAGGACGGATCGGTGATCTACAACTGGTTTGACGAGTTCGGTATCACTCCGCCGGCCGAAATCCCGTTCAAACTGAACGACCAGACGCAAAACTCGCTGCGGCCGATCATCAACGGCATCCGTCGCTCGATGGCGCGGAAAGCGCAAGGCGCGTTCACGCCGAACACGCGCGTCTACGCGCTGTGCGGCGACGAGTTCTACGACGAGTTCACGAACCACGTCGACGTGATCCGCACGTTCGTCAACTGGTCGGCGGCCGCGGACCTGCGCGACGATAGCCAGGGTGCCGCGTTCGATGCGTTCCCGTTCGCTGGTGTGACGTGGCTCAACTATCGTGGTTCGGACGACAACTCGACGATCAAGATCCCGGACGACAAGGTGAAGTTCTTCCCGGTCGGTGCGCCGGGCATCTTCCAGCGCGCGCTTGCGCCGGGCGAGTCGTTCGAATGGGTGAACACGCCGGGCAAGCCGACGTATGTGATTCCGATCTTCGATCGTGACCGGAACAGCTGGTGGAAGATGGAGGCGTACAGCTATCCGCTGCACATCTGCACGCGTCCGGAAGTGCTCTTCACCGGCCGCGCTGGCGATTGACCGTGATCGACTTCGACGGAACGCTCAACGCCGCGATCAGCGCGACGTTGGGCGACGAGCGCGCCGTCACCTTTCGTCCGAAGGGCGGTGGCGCGTTCCCAGGACTGCTCGGGGTATTTACCCTCATCACCGACCATATCTTCGACGAGAACGGAGACGCGCAGGCCAACATCAACGTTGCGACGTTGGGCATGCAGGCGTCGCAGTTCGCTTCGCAGGGCATTGGTTCCCCGGTCCAGAGCGATGTTTTCGTGATCGACGGGATTTCCTATGTCGTGAAGGACGTGTCGATCGATGGTCTCGGGTGGCTTTACATGGATCTCGGGCTGAAATGACCACTTCGAGCAACCTTCGCGAATTGGCGGTGGACGGGTTGAAGGCGCCGAATGCGACCAGCGCCGGCGCAAACGTCTATTCGCCGCGCACATGGGCGACGTGGGACGGCACGTATCCGATGCTGCTTGTGCAGACGCCCGACGAGAGCGGCGCAGGGTGGGGGCCGCACGGGGCTCCCGCGTTTACCGTGACGACGACGGTTCGGATTACCGCTCGCACGCAGGCAACTGCGCTGGCGGATGACGCCGCGGCAGCAGCGGTCGAGGAGCAGCTGGAAGTGATGCGCGAGCAGATCAAAGCGGCAGTCATCAACTACCCGCCGATCATGAGCCTCCTGTCGCAGTTTCCGTCGTTTCGATCGTCTATCCACGTGCCGCGCGACGGCCAATCGCCGATTGGCGAGATGGTGCTCGAGATCGAGATGGAGCATGTGCAAGGGCCTGAGGACTTTTTCCAGCCGCCTGCGGTTCCCTTCGAAGAGCTCGATTTGACCATCAAGATGCCGGACGGTACGACCGAGCCCGGGATGATCATCGAAATGCCGCAAACCTGAGCGCGCGAGCGCATACGGAGAACCTCATGTACGTCAAACCCGCACCCGGCATCGTATTGCGCGATCCGATCACGAAGCGACTGCTGTCCGCCGAGCAGGTGGACGGAATCGTCACCGAACTGGTGCCCGCGCAGGGCTTGAAGGTCGACGACAACGATATGTACTGGGTCCGTCGCGTTCGCGATGGAGATGCGGTACTGGTCGCGCAGACCGCTCCGAGCGCAGCGACGACCCAGACGGCTGCATCGTCGCCCCAGAAGTCCGGCAGCTGAACCACCCACCACCCAGATGAAACCCCGCCTCGGCGGGTTTTTTCGTTTCTGGGCCCCGATTCGAACCGGAGCCAGTGAATGACTATCTCGTTCCCGAACATCCCGCAAAACCTGCGGGTTCCGCTCTTCTACGCGGATATCGATCCGAGCAAAGCGAACACCGGACAGCAAACGCAACGCGCCCTGATCATCGGGCAAATTCTGGCCAGCGGCACCGGCACGCCCGGCACGCCCCAGATCTCCCAAGGTGTCTCGGATGCGAAAGATGTGGGTGGCCAGGGCTCGATGCTCGCGCTGATGACGGCCGCCTATCGCAAGCGCGACTCGTTCGGTGAGGTGTGGTACCTGCCGCTCGCCGACGACGTGGCGTCCGTCGCAGCTACCGGCAGCATCAACTTCACATCCGCACCGACCGCGACCGGCGTGATCTCGCTGTACATCGGCGGTCAACTGGTGTCGGTTGTGGTGACCTCGACCATGACCGCCGTCCAGGTTGCCGCTGCTGTCGTCGCGCAAATCGGCACGCTTCCGGATCTTCCGGTTACCGCGGCGGTCGATGCGACGACGACGTCGAAAGTCAACCTCACCGCCAAGAACAAGGGTGCGGCAGGCAACGACATCGATATCCGCCTGAACTACGGTGGCGTCCTGAACGGCGAGGCTACGCCGGCCGGGCTGGCCGTCACGATCACGGCGATGGCCGGCGGCGCAACGAACCCGTCGTCTCTCGCAACCGCGCTCGCCAACCTGGGCGATCAGGAGTTCGACTTCATCGCATTTCCGTACACGGATGCGACGTCGCTCAATACGATGCAGTCGTTCCTCAGCACCCAGACCGGACGGTGGAGCTGGGCACAGCAGATCTACGGCCATGCCTACGGGGCGTATCGCGGAACGCTCGGCGCGCTCACCACCTTCGGCGTGACGCGTAACGACGAGCACGTGTCGCTGCTGGGCTTCAACGATTCGCCGACGCCGAACTGGGTCATCGCAGCTGACCTGACCGCGGCGGTCGCGGTATCCGCTCGCGCCGACCCGGCGCTCCCGCTTCAGACGGTAACGCTCGCGACGATGCAGGCTCCGCCGCTCAAATCGCGGTTCCAACTGACCGACCGCAACACGCTCCTGTACGACGGCATCTCGACGTTCACCGTCGCGGACGACGGGACGGTCGCGATCGAAAACCTGATCACGACGTACCAGAAGAACTCGTTCGGCGATCCGGACGACAGCTATCTGGAAGTCGAGACCATGAACACGTTGACGGCCGTGCTGCGCCGCTTGAGGTCGATCGTGACGTCGAAGTACGCGCGCAAAAAACTCGCGGCGGACGGCACGCGGGTCCTGCCGGGTACCAACGTCGTAACGCCGTCGATGATCCGCGCGGACCTGATTGCCGAGTACCAGTCGATGGAGGATCAGGACGGCTGGGTGCAGGGCAGCAGCGTGTTTGCTCAAGGCCTCATCGTGCAGCAGAACAAGAACAACCCGAACCGGGTCGACGTCCTGTATCCGGCGATCCTGATCGACCAGCTGCGCATCTTCGCGCTGCTGATGCAGTTCAGCAACATCGTCCCGCAGACCTGATTCGTCAGATGACCCACAGCCGCTGAATCAAGCGGCACTTTTTTTGATTGGAGAAACGAATGCCTGCTCCGATTGGCCTTCTCGCCGGAACGGCGTCGCTGACGATCAACGGCACGACGTACATGCTCCGGGGCGACTTCAAATACAAGGTTGCCAGCAAAAAGCGCTCCTCCATCTCCGGCATGGATGCCGTGCACGGATACAAGGAAGAGGTTTCGCCGCCGTATATCGCTTTCAACTTGAGCGATTGGGGCGGTATGACCGTGGCCGATATCGCGAACATGACGGACGTGAGCTGCGTTGCGCAGCTGGCGAACGGCAAGACGATCATCGGCCGCGACATGTGGACCGTCGAAGAGCAGGAAGTGGATTCGACGGAAGCGAAATTCGACGTGCGCCTCGAGGGTCCGATGGGCAGCGTCACCGAAAGCCTCCCGAGCTGAACATGGACGACATCAAGATTCTCCGCCTCCGCAAGCCCATCACGCTGAAGGGCGACTCGGTCACCTACGACGCACTCACGCTACGCGAACCGACGGTCGACGAGCTCGATCGCAGCGCGAACACCGAAGGCTCGGCGTATGCCGTCAATGCAGCGCTCATCGCGATGGTCGCGGCCGTTCCTCTGCCGGTGGCGCGGCAGCTGCCGAAGACGGAATACGAGGAGGCGGTCGCGTTCCTGTCGGGTTTTACCTGGCAGCCCCCGCAGTCTGGCAGCACCGCGGGGAACGGCTCGCCGACCTCACCTGGTTCTGGCGCTGGGGACCCCGCGACGCGGGCGGCCTGAAGCTGCGGGAATTCCAGTACTGGTGTGACCAAGCAACGCGCCTCAAAGAGGCCATAGGATCGTAATGGCGAACGTCTTTCGGTTGACGATCACTGCCGTCGACAACGCGACGGCAGTTGCGAAGAAGGTCAATTCGACCATCGCACAGATCACGAAGCCGATCGCCGACGTGCGCGCGTCTGTCGCCGCGTTCTCGAAAGAGACGGGGATGGACCGACTCGGCCGCTCGATCCAGAAAGTCGGGATTGCGGCGACTGAGTCGGCGAGGCGCGTTGCATCGATTGCTCCTCCGATCGCCGCGCTCACCAGTATCGGAACGATCGCGGGTGTGGTCGCTCTGGCGACGAGCTGGGGGCGCAACGCGGTGCAGATCGCCAATACCGCATCCGTGATCGGGATCAGCACCACGCAATTGCAGCGGTACCAGGGTGCGGCGCGCATCGCGGGGCTCTCGAGCGATGCGATGACGAACGGCCTGAAGTCAGTGGGGAATGCGTTCGAGGACGCATCCGCGGGCCGTGA
This sequence comes from Burkholderia sp. BC1, assembly GCF_052683555.1. Taxonomy (NCBI): domain Bacteria; kingdom Pseudomonadati; phylum Pseudomonadota; class Betaproteobacteria; order Burkholderiales; family Burkholderiaceae; genus Burkholderia; species Burkholderia sp. BC1. Next base: position 19,450 of record NZ_JBQYLP010000047.1, on the reverse strand, counting down.
CAACTTCGTGGCGGGTGTTCTTGCTGATAAGGGGATCGGCATCCATCGGCTCCGCGATGGATCGATCGATACGGCGCGTGCGCTTCGCGACGTCGCGGACGCGGCGGCGAAGATCCAGAATTCGCAGGCCCGCGGAAAATTCCTGGAGATTTTCGGTCTTGGCGACCTCAATCCGATGCTGTCGAAAGGCGGCGCGGCTCTTGACGCGCTCCTGGCGCGTTATGACCGTCTCGACGCGATCATGTCGCCGGAGCAGATCGCTCAGGGGCAACGGTACAACGAGGAAATGGTTGCTCTCGACGCGAGTGTCGATAAATTGAAGAATTCTGTTGGTGCTGCGCTCGCGCCTGCGCTGACCAAGGTGGCGGACGCGATGATTCCGATCGCGAACGAATATGGTCCGAAAATCGCGCACTGGATCGAGACGATCGACTGGGGCAAGGTGGCGCATGACACCGAGCGCTTCATCGATGGGCTGGGCGGCGTTAAGACTGTTGCGGCGGCCGTCGCCGCAATCACGTTTGCTGGCCCGGTGGCTGGCGCTATCAGCCTCGCATCGCAGCTCATGGGAATCGGCGCGTTGCTGACGCCGCTGGTCGCAAACCCCATTGTTACAGGCATTCTCGCCCTGACGCGCAGCGAGAGCCTTAATAAGGGCGAAGATTCGCAACTCTCGGATATTCGGGCGAAAGAGCAGTACGCACTCGCGCACGGCGGATGGACGCCGGAAATGTCGCAGCCTGGATGGAAGCCGCCGGCCGACGCATCGCCGACAAACACGACGCCGACGCCATTGGCGGCTGAGCCCTCACCGTCAGTTCCATCGATGGCGCAGGTGACGTCGTCCGGGCCGTCCGCCGTCGCCACCACGACAGGCGGCCGCCTGCCGCTCGGGATTCGCACGAACAACCCTTTGAACCTGCTCACGAAGGGGCAGCAGCGTGTCTACGCGACGCCGGAGGAGGGACTTGCGGCCGCTGCTTCGAATCTTGTGCGGAACTACAAAGGTCTCACCATCGCGCAGATTCAGGATAAGTGGACCGGCGGCGCGCGCACCGGTAATACGCCGCAGCAGATCGCGAACTACCGCGCCATCATGACGGCCGCATCGGGCCTCAAGGCAAACGACGTACCAGACCTGTCCAACCCGAGCATGGTCGCGCGACTGATGGTCGGCATGATCCGAGCCGAGAATGGCGTGCAACCGTACTCGCCACAGCAGATTGCCGATTCCGCGCTGAAGGGCATGGCCGGCCGGGTCACCGCGCCGGTATCTGCACCCGATTCGATGTTCGCGGCCACGCCGGCGGCGCAACAAACCGATACACCAGCCGTTCAGCCGGCGATCGGCGGAAAAGTGATCGTCGACGTGAACTTCAACGGTGCACCGAAGGGCACGTCCACGCGCGTGCGCACGCAAGGGAACGTGGAAGCGTCCGCAAAAATCGGCCACTCGGGGCTGCTCGGAGCGCCAGTATGAGCCTCAGCAATCTGGTCAGTCTCGCGGGAAGCATCGGCGGCGTCGCGCGAGCAGCGAGCGATCTTGCGTCAATTCTCGCCGGGCCGCTCGCGGGTTCGTGGTGGGGGGCGCTACGTCAAGCGTCGTACGGCGGCGTTCCGTTTGCAGTGGTTGCCACGAACACTCGATTCGGCACGCGCAACGTGGTCCATGAATACCCATTCAGGGATGATGCGTGGGTAGAGGAAATCGGCAAGCTTCCGCGTCGATTCGAAATCATCGGGTTCCTGGTCGAAGACAGCCATGTTTATGGCGGCGGTCCCGTGATCATGCAGCGTGACCGACTCGTGGAAGCGTGCGAGAACGGTGCTCAAACGCTCGTTCATCCGACGTTCGGCCGCATTGATAACGTGGCTTGCCTCGGATCCGAGATCAGCGAGAGCGTCGAGCATGGCCGCGTCATCATGGTGCGGTTCGTGTTTCAAATTCAAGGGGCGCGGATCTATCCGAACACCTTGACGGATACAACGTCGCTGCTCGATTCGGTCGCCGACTCGCTCGGCATCGAATCCATCCTCGACTTCGCGAAGGATGTCGCTACGGCCGTCAAGACAGGCGCTGCCGCAGTCCAGGCGACGGTCAACACCGTCATCGGCTGGTATCAGATCGCGCAGAACGACATCAACGATGTCCGGCGATTCTTCAACTCGGTGAGCACCCTTGCGGGGAATTTTGGCCGCTTCTTCGGCGGTGGAAATTCCGGCTTTACCGCTACGAATCGGTCCGCACCGATCGGAACAACGGCAGTGCAGCTGCTGCAGAGCGACGCCAACGCACGTCAGGCGGTCCAGGCTGCGGCGAGCGCCCTTTCTGCTGCTGCGGCCCATCCGTCCGACTCGACATCATTCGGGGCTGCCGCACAGGCGTATGTCACGGCGCTACGCGCTACCGCTGCGGATCCTGCCGACGGCATTCGGATGCTGATGAACTTGGCGTCTTATACGCCGAGCCCGGTGTTTGGTACGTCGACGATCAGCCGGGCTATGCAGACGATGCAGTCGAGCACGGCGGCGCTACTCCGTCGCAGCGCACAGGCCGGGCTCGCACGCGCGGTAGCGTCGTGGCAGCCGACGTCGTTTGACGACGCCCAGACGATGATGAAAACCGTCACGCAGCAGTTCGATGCAGAAATCGAGATCGCGGCTGACGCCGGCGACGACAGTTCCTATGCTGCCTTGCGCCAGGTGAGAAATGCGATTGTGGAAGATATTCAGGCCCGTGGCGGCGGCCTCGCTACGCTGTCGACATTCGAATTCAATGGCAACCTTCCTGCGCTGGTGATCGCGCATCGGATCTACGGCGACGCCTCGCGCGCGGATCAACTCGTGCAGCAAGTGCAACCCGTCAATCCGCTGTTCATGCCCGCGAGTTTCGACGCGCTCTCGAGCTGATTGATGGACGACGATCTGTACTTGAGCGTCGGGGACCAACTAGTCTCCGGGTGGACCGATATTCGGTTGACGCGCGGAATCGAGCGGTGTCCGTCAGATTTCGAGATTGGATTGACGGAGTCGTTTCCGGGCGAACTTGATACTGTAGTGGTTCAAGAGGGTGATCGCTGTCAGATCATGCTTGGCTCGGACCTGGTGCTCACTGGCTACGTGGACGAGTACATACCGTCGATCTCGCCGGAAGGGCACGAGATTCGCGTCACGGGGCGAGGCATGTGCCAGGACCTCGTCGACTGCTCAGCAGCTTGGCCGACGAGCCAGATCAGCGGCACATCGGCGGTCGATATCGCCAAGAAACTTGCGGATCACTACGGCATCGCAGTGGAATGTGACGTCACGGATCTGATCACGATTCCGCAATTCAACATTTTCATCGGCGAAACCTCATTTGAGGTGATCGAGCGCGTCAGTAGATACAGTCAGCTGCTCGTCTACGACCAACCGGACGGTAGCCTAAGGCTCGCGCGCGCCGAGGGACAGGTCCAGGCGGCCGGCGGACTCGCAGAAGGGTTCAACGTCAAAGCAGCGTCGATCCGATACTCGGCACACGAGCGGTTCTCCGCCTACACCGTATTTGCTCAATCGGTCGCGACGTTCGGCGACGCCGGCATTGGTCCGTCAGCGATCGCACAAGCGGTCGACGTTGGGGTGAAACGGGTTCGAGAACGGTACGTTGTCGCCGAGGCAGTTCAGGGCTTTCAGGACCTCGCAAAGCTGCGTGCGAACTGGGAAATGAACCGACGGATTGGCCGCTCACGGGCTGTAACGATTTTGACTGACAGCTGGCGAGATGCAGATGGTGTCCTGTGGACGCCGAACACGCTTGTCGAAATCTCGCTGCCGCATTTGAAGCTGCCAAATGAGACATGGCTCATCGGCGAAGTGACGTACCGCCGCAACATTGAAGGTGGTACTACGGCTGAGCTAGCGATCATGGATCCGCGGGCATACAAGCCGGAGCCGATCGCGTTGCAGCCCATGTTTGTCGATGGCGCCACGATCGGTGGGAGGTGATCTTATGGACCGTGGTCTTCTAGAACGCGTTGCACGTCGCGTATTGACGATGATCGGCGCGGCTCGTGTGACGACGTTCAACGACAGCGGACCTGTTCAAAAGCTGCAGGTGAAGGTCAACGACCTCGAGACGATCGATAACCTGATGCATCTGTTTCAGTTCGGGTTTTCCTCGGGGCCGCCGCTTGGAACCGACGTGGCGATCGTCTTCATCGGCGGCGATCGAAGCAACGGTGTTGTAGTCGGCAGCAACCATCAAGCGTCTCGGCCGAAGAATCTCGCCGCGGGCGAATCGATGATCTATTCGCAAGACGGAAAGCAGATCTATCTCACTGCGTCCAGGGGCATTGTTGTGAATGCACAGGGCCAGGACGTCGTCGTAAATGGAGCGACGAACGTCACGATCAATGCCTCGGACGAAGTGGTCATGAACGCGCCGATTTTGAAGGTAAAGGGCGACATCCTCGACAACTACGAGACAAACGAGCGGACGATGGCCGGCATGCGCGAGGTGTCAAACCTCCATACGCACAAAGTGGTGGACGTTCAGCCCGGCGGCGCCACCATCGAGTCGAACGTCCCGGATCAGCAGCAATGAGCGATTTCAAAATCGTTTGGGACGTCATGAACAGCCGTGGCGACTGGAACATCCTGCCTGGCGATGTTCAGACCGGCGACGATCTTGAGACCGCGCTCCTGTTCAGCCTGTTCTCGGACGCAGAAGCGGCCGCCGACGACGCGATTCCGGACGGCACGACGGATCGACGAGGCTGGTGGGGCGACGATGGAGAGAACGATGGCCTGGGGCCGACGGGTTCGAAACTATGGCTCCTATCCCGAAGAACCTCACCGACTGACACAACGCTACAGGACGCGTACGACTACGTGACGTCGGCTATTCAGTGGTTGATTTCGACGGGCGTTGTAGCGCGCTTTGACGTGGTCGTGCGATGGCTCGACGCGAAGTCGCTGGGCACGACGATCATCGCGTGGCCGCCTGGCGCTGGCGAGCCTCAAACATACAACTGGGCATGGCCCGGGATGAACTAATGCCGTACTCCAGACCGACGCTAACCGATCTGAAAAAGCAGATTTGGACGGACATCACGACCAGCCTCGGGCTGGTCGTTTCGCTTCTGCAGCGCGCAGTCGTGCGGATCCTCGGGAGCGCGCTGGCCGGCCTCGTCTATGGGCTCTACGGATACCTGGATTGGATTGCCCGCCAAGCCGTGCCATGGACGGCCGTCGACGAACACTTGGCGGCGTGGGGAGCATTGAAGGGCGTCTATCTGAAGGCTGCACAGCCGACGACGATGCAGGTGCAATTTCAGGGTGCTCCCAATACGCCGATCCCCGCCGACATCGGGGTTTCTCGGCAAGCGGATGGATTTGCCTACACGGTGACCGTCGGAGCGACCAGCAATTCGAGCGGGATTGCAGTCGTCACAGTTGCGGCAGTGACCGCGGGGAGCGCCGGGAATTGTGACAATGGGACCGCGATGGTGCTGTCGTCGGCCGTGGCCGGTATCCAATCGAACGGTACGGTTGTCGAAACGATCCAGCAGGGTACCGACGTCGAGTCTCAGTCGGAATTTCAGGGCCGCGTTATGCAGGCCTTTCAGAATCCGGGTCAGGGCGGCGATCAACAAGACTACGTCGAATGGGCTGAAGCGATTGCAGGCGTGACGCGTGCATGGTGCATGCCGAACGGCTTCGGTGCTGGAACGGTCGTCCTCTATTTCATGATGGACGACGCTGAATCGCAGCATGGAGGCTTCCCCCAGGGAACGGATGGCGTATCTCAATTCGACGAGGGGCCGGACGGGCTGCCGCGTGGTGTCGTTGCGACTGGAGACCAGCTCATGGTCGCCGACGCGATCGTGACGCAGCAGCCGGTCACGGCGCTGGTGTACGCATGCTCTCCCATCAAGAACGCGCTCGGGTTCACGATATCCGGCATTGCCGACGCCACTGCTCAGGCCTCCGTTATCGATGAGATTTCTGGGGTGCTGTTCCGCAATGGAAAGCCGAGAGGCACGATCGAATGGTCAGACCTCACAGGCGCGATCAACGCGGTACCTGGCACGAGTGGATACCTGATCACGGGCGTATCCAGCACCGTGAATGGCGTGACTGTCGCGCTTCCCACCAACGCAAATATCACGATGAGCGCCGGCCAGCTTCCAGTCCTCGGCGCAGTCACCTTCGTTTGACGTATGCGAGCTCCCAACTACACGGCCGCGGACTTCCTGCGGGCGCTCCAGTCGTTGCTCCCGCGCGGCCGAGTCTGGCCACGTGATCCTGACGCGAACCAAACGAAGGTTCTTTCCGGTTTCACGCCGTGTTTTGAGCAGCTAGCCGGGCGTGCTGCGAATCTACTGACCGACGCGTTTCCGGGAACGACATACGAACTGCTGCCCGAATGGGAAGCAACGCTCGGTCTGCCGGATCCCTGTGCCGGTGAAGCGCCCACGACCGAACAGCGCGTCGCTCAAGTGGTTGAGCGGCTGGTCGCGACGGGCGGTCAGTCGATTCCCTATTTCAAGGCCGTCGCGAAGGCGCTCGGTTACGAAATCACAACGACGCAATACGTACCGTCTCAGTTCGGTATGCGGTTCGGTGCGCCGTTCGGAGGAAACGACTGGGCGTTCGCATGGCAGGTGAATGCCCCGACTTTTTCCGTGAGTCATTTGACCTTCGGCGGTTCATTCGGCACGCCGTTCGCGAACTGGGGAAACAACGTCCTGCAATGCGAGCTCCAGCGCATCGCGCCGGCTCACACGATTCTCAATTTTTCTTATTCGGACTGAGCGAACATGGATCGACTCATTGCTGCAAATTCGGTACCGATGGCTCAAGCGGATACGGCTCCGATCTCTGGTACTCCGCAGGGTGCAACAGATGGGAATCCGGCTGCCAACATACCGGCGACGCGTTGGCCATCCTATCAGTACAACGCCATCCAGGAAGAGCTGATCGCGATTCTAACGGTAGCGGGAATTACGCCCGATCGGACTAACAATTCGCAGATCGCGTCCGCGATTAAGCGGCTCGGCCAGAAAACGAGCATTCTCGTCGATACGGGCGCAGTAAATGCCTATGTCGCGGCCAATACGCCGCCGCTGACCGTCGCGACTTGGGTCGATGGAACTGTGCAGGCGGTCAAGATCGCACATACAAACACCGGTGCGTCGACGTATGCGCCGGATGGTCTCACGGCAATACCGATCTTTGGTCTCGGACTTCAGCCGCTTCAAGGTGGCGAACTGTTCCTCGGCGGCACCGCGGTTCTGATGCGCGCAACAATTGCCGGCGTGAACAGCGGCAATCCGATCTGCGTGCTGATGGAATGCGCTGGCGGCGCACAGCAGGTTCCGCCCGCAACGCAGCCGCAGCATGCAATGCAGCTCGGGCAGGCCACCGGCCGGCTGCTGAACATTCAGGTGTTCACCTCGTCCGGGACTTACACGCCGACACCAGGTACCAAGTCGATTATTGTGGAAGCCATCGGGGGCGGCGGTTCCGGCGGTGGAGTGCCGGTAGCCGGAGCAGGTAATGTTTCGGCAGGCGGTGGTGGCTCGACCGGTTCGTACGCGAAGGCATACTTCACGTCAAACATTACCTCACAGGCCGTGACTATTGGTGCTGGGGGAGTTGGCGTCGTAGGGGGCGCGGGGGGAAGTGGAGGCACTACGTCTTTTGGATCGCTTGTCATCTGTCCGGGAGGCAGCGGGGCTGCCGTGGCGATCACATCTTCGTCGGCGAACGTGACAGGATCTGGTGGCGCTGCATCTTCAAACCCCACCATTTCCGGTGCCAGTGCTGGTTATTCATTCGCCGGGTCGGTCGGGGATGGCGGTATTGCGTTGTCCGGATCTTCCGGGTTGAGTGGTGCCGGCATCAACACCAGTTTCGGCGCCGGCGGTGGTCAGATCGGAGCAAATGGAACCATCGTCATCACCGGAGTCGCTGCAACTGGTCCTGGCGCTAGCGGTAGTGGGGCTCTTGGCATCGGCAACGGCATCGCGGCAGCGGGCGGAAATGGGTTTAAAGGCCAAGTGGTGATTTTCGAGTACGCATGATGAAAAACTACGCCGTAGTGAAGGATGGAATCGTCATAAACGTCATTGTATGGGACGGCGACGAGCAGTCATGGCAGCCCCCAACGGGGGCAAGTGCAGCGGAAGTTCCTGACGAACAGGCGGTATCTATCGGCTGGCGGTATGACGGCTCGGTGTTCCGTCCGGACGCCCTGGACAACAATTCCTGAAAATACTTAGTCGGCCCCGAATCCCTCGAACCCGTCTCTGCACGAAGGCAGCTTGACGGGACGATGAGCAGATGTCAATCTCTCCGCCTGGCACACGGAGATTATTTCTATATGCTCGATTATATTCGTGGTCTAATATCTAAAAATGGCAAAGAGTTAAATATATTTGCCGATGATGGAATTGCTCGCCTAGAGTCAATTTCAGATTATCGGCATGCGTATCCATATCCGCATGCTGTAATCGACAATCTGTTTAATCCGAATGCCTTACGTGCCGTATTGAAAGAATGGCCCGAATCTGATTCTTCAAATAGCGATATTCACAATGATGGGGTATATGTACGGAAAAAGGTTGGTACGAACTGGAAAACTAAATTCGGTCCAGTAACAAAAAAATTATTTTATGAGGTAGCATCCCCGATCTTTTTGAGAGCCCTTGAGAAAATGACTGGCATGTGGGGGCTTATCCCGGACCCTTATATGCTTGGCGGCGGATTGCATGCCACCGGGGTAGGTGGAACTCTTGCGATCCACTCTGATTTTAATAAACATCCATTTTTCAAAATTGATAGAAGGCTAAACGTTTTGGTCTATCTAAATGAAGGGTGGAAGCCGGAGAACGGCGGCGCGTTGGAGTTGTGGGATGCTGACATGAAAGCGTGTCGGCAAAAAATTCTCCCCATCTTTAATCGAACCGTTATTTTTTCGACAACGAGCAATTCGTTTCACGGGCACACTGAACCTGTTGCCGGTCCGCCCGATATGTGGAGAAAATCCATTGCGCTTTACTATTTTTCAAATGGTAGAGCGGACGAGGGATTCCCGCCTGACGATTCTGGATCGCACAGCACACTGTGGCAAAAACGCCCGGAGGGTGAGTATTGAATATGTCGGGAAGCGGTCAGATTAGAGCTATGGTCATCCGCCCGATCTGACCGCGTAGATTTTCCGACCCCTGCCGGACATCGCCCCCACCAAACCAAACATAAAAGGTTCCGTCATTGTTTCCGGACTCAAGAATTGTCGGATCGCAGAGCATGTTTGAAAGTGCCCAGAACGGGCGAGAGAAAATCAACGACTAAACCAAGCCGCCTTCGGGCGGCTTTTCATTTCGGGGCTCGATGAAGAACGATCTCGTGGCCAGCGCGGTCAAGGTCGCGCCCGCGGTGGGCGGCAACGTTTGGTTGTGGCTGAAGAGCCACGACATCAACTGGTGGGTGTCCGTCGCGACGATCGCGTATATCGGGCTGCAGGCGTACTACCTGATCAAGGACAAGGGGAGGAGGGCATTGCTGGATGGCTATAGCCTCATAGGATCTTCTGTTGACCCGCGCTGCTCGATGTGACGTGGCGTAGGAGAAGCAAAATGTCGTCGGCCGCCTTCGGGCGGCCTTTTTCGTTTACCGGGGGAAAAATGACCGACAACGCATCGGCGCGAGCGCGCGTCGAAGAGCGACTTCGCGCGGGGGATCGTCGCTTCTCGAAATTGGAACGCCGGATCGATGAGAGCGATCGGCAGGTGAAGGCCCACTTGCAGCAACAGGACGAGCACCTCCAGCGTCAGGACGAAAAGATCGATTCGATCGTGGAAGCCGTATCGACGATCCAGATGAATACGCAATCGATGGTCGACACATGGGAGGGCGGCGCGCGAGTAGTGCGCGCCCTGTGTCGCCTCGCCGATGCGTGGAGATTCATCGTACGGCACGTCGCTATTCCGACCGTCGCGTTTGGCACGGTCGGAGTGATCGTTTTCCGCTACATGCGACACGAGCCCATTCCCGATTGGGCAAGCGCGGTCGTAAAGCTGCTTCTCGGATGACCATGACCCCTCAAATCCTCTCTGCGGCACTGCAGATCCCGCTCTTACGGGCATCGTCGTGGGCGGATCCTCTGTCGGCGGCCATGGCGCTGTACGGGATCGATTCTCCAGCTCGACAGGCTGCCTTTCTCGCGCAGTGCGGGCATGAATCGGGCCGCTTTCAATGGCTGCGCGAGATCTGGGGGCCGACGCAAACGCAGCTCTCGTACGAGCCGCCGAGCGCCAAGGCGAAAGCGCTAGGCAACACGCAGTCCGGAGATGGCTTCCGGTACCGCGCCGGTGGCCTGATCGGCATAACCGGTCGCTACAACTTCCGCGTGATGGGGCAGAAGATCGGCGTCGATCTCGAAGGCAACCCGGATCTGATCACGCAGCCGAGCATTGCAGCACTGGCGTCGGCTCAATTCTGGACCGACAACGCCCTGAACGCCTTCGCCGACGCCGGCGATTTCCTGTCGATCAGCCGCGCGATCAATCTCGGCAATCCTCGATCGGCAGCGACGCCGAACGGAATGCCCGACCGACAAGCGCTCTGGAAGACATGCAAAGCGGCGCTCGGCATCCCCGCATAACAACCGGCGCAATCGCGCCGTTTCTCGCCGCACTGCGGCTCATCTTGGAGATTTCCTCATGACTCGTGCAACTTGGATGAAGTTTGCCGCTGGCGTCTTGCTGTTCGGTGCTTGGCTCGGACTCGTGCTCGCGCAGATCGCCCCGCCTGCGCCCTTGATCGATGCCATTGGCTATGCCCTGGTTGGCCTCGGCATCTATCACGCCGCAGCGGCGGACGGGCAGTTGGGGATGAAGTTCGTTTCGGGGCTGATGCTGTTCGGAGCGTGGCTCTCGCTGGTTGTCGTGCACCTTGCGCCGGCCGCCGGATTGATCGATGCGATCGGGTATACGCTCGCGGGTCTCGGCATTTACCAAGCCAAGGGGATCGTGCCTCTGCCGGCGCGCACGTTCATTCCCATCAGTACCGCGGTCAATGTTGTGCACGGCTCGGATCCGAGTGGCGGCCGCGACGGCACATCGTCTGATGCGCGCGTACCGGACGATGCGAGCTCCGACGACGGCTCCGCAGCGAGTGCGGTCGGGCGAACGGTCGCCTCGCCCACCGCGCCCAGCGCGGGTTACCAGCCGGTCAACGGCGACTTGCCGCCGCCTCCGGCACCTGTTGGTCAGGCACCTACGCAGGGCGCGCTGTGATGCGCGCCCTGGCGCTCGGTGCGATATGCCTCGCGCTCGCCGGTTGTGATTCACTCCGCTACGCAGGCATCGCGCGCTATGAAGTGTCGCCGCTTACCGATTCGTCCGGCATTCCCACCAGCTGTTGCGTGCTGCGCGTTTGGAACGGCAAGCAGATGGCCACCGTCGAGGCGACGTTCACGCACGAGTCGGACAACAGCTATTCCATCTCGCTCCGCGAAACCGATGTCGAAGCGTTCGCAGGGCAAGCCACCGCCGCATCCGCGGCGTCCGATGTCGTCGGCGCGGCTACTTCCGCCGCGGTGACGGCGCTCAAGACCCTCAAGTAAGGAACTTCCATGAAGCGTTTTTCGATGCTGCTTGCGGCAGGCATTGCCGCGTCCATCGCGCTGCTCGGCGCGTGCTCGTCGCTTTCCGTGCAGACGCCGGCGCAGGTCGCAGCGAAGGTGTGCCCGCTGCTTCAGTCCGAAATCGGGACGCTCTCGCAGGCTGGCATTTTCACCGGCGGCGCGGCGGTCACGCTGAATGAAAAGATCGCGCCCGACGTCGATGCTGCGTGCGCTGCTGGCGCTACGGTCACGCAGGTGAATGTTCAGTCGATCTCGTCGGTGGTCGCACCGTTGCTTCTCGCGATCGTCAAGACGTCGAGCCTTTCGCAAGCCGATCAGGTCAAGGCGGTGCTGGCGATCGGCACGATCAAAGGCATGATTGACGTGGCGTTCCCGCCGGCCGTCACGACGGTGCCGGCCGCCTCGTCGCCGTTCGCGGGGAGCGCGATTCAGTGAAGCCGATCCGCGTCGCATTGAGCGGCAGCGGTTTTCGCCTCGGCGCGCATCTCGGCGCGCTGCAGGCGATCGTCGACGCCGGTTACACGATCGTGGAGCTCGCTGGCACGTCAGGAGGCTCAATCGTCGCTAGCCTGTACGCAAGCGGTATGCGGCTGGACGCTATGCGACAGATCCTGATGGAACTGGACTGGTCGCGCATGATGCGCTTCTCGCCGTGGGCGCTGCTCCGCCATCAGGCGCTATGCAGCGGCGACGCGCTGCTGGATTACCTCGAGACCATGACGAATGGCAAGACGTTCGCAGAAATCGATGTAGACCTGAAGGTCATCGCGGCTGACCTGCTGACGGAGCAGGAGTTTCAGTTCTCGAAGGCTGCAACCCCCGACGTACCGGTCGCGCTTGCGGCGCGCGCGAGCGCTTCGATACCGATCGTATTTGCACCTGTGGCCGTCGCCGGCGGTCTGATGGTGGATGGCGGAACCTGCGACAACATGCCGGTGAGCGATCTGACTGTCGACGCGGTGCCGCGGGTCGGCATCTATCTCGCCTCGGACGACGATCCTCTGCCGCCCGCATCCTATGGGATCGCAACGCTCGCACCGCGCATCATCGACCTCATGCTGGCGGCATCGCTTCGCTCGAGGCTCGAGCTCGACGTGGTCAACGGTGCCACTATCGTCCGCGTGCCGACGGGATATGCCAGTTCATTCGATCGGCACATGGCGCTCTCGACGCGGCAACGGCTATACGACGACGGCTATGACGTGACCGCAGCAGCACTTCAATCCCTTCAGTCGTCCGCAACCTTCAGCCCGGCATGATCGCGAAGCGTCACGGCATAATCACGAGCCGCTCGCGATGCTATTCGTACTTGATCGATGATCGGCGGACGGGAAATCCGCCTCCCCCAGCAGCGCCGGCAGCTCCGCCGAGTCCAGCACTTCCAGAGACGCCACACGCGCGTGCCGGATAACCGCCGTGCATTCCGCCAGCGACGAAAACCGGGCCGTTGATATCCGATTTGCTTCCAGCTCCAGAATCGCCGGCGCCATGAACCTGCTCTTCGAATAGGAGAGAGCCGTCAGGACGTCGCCGAATCGAGATTTTACGGATCTCGCTCTTACTGCGCACGGTCAACGTCGCATCTTCAAAGTCTGCCGCCAGTACAAAGCTGACCGGAATATCGTCACGGTTTTCGGTGCTCATATCGGCTCCATACGTTGCTGGGAAGTATATCCGACGGATTCCTGCTCCCGCGCCCCGTCAATGCAAAGAGACTGCTGACGGACGAGGCTTCGTCGGTCACCGATGCAAGCGCGGCCGCGACGTCCTGTCGCAGCGTCAATTCTCCGGTGCGTCCGGAAACACCGGCCACGGCTCGATCGTTTCGGCCGTGTAGCCGCGGCGTTTCAGATGGATCGTGAAGTCGCTGAATACGTCGAAAATGCCGGCATCGCACCGGACGGTCGTTTTCTCGAGCTTGGCGTCGCCGTTCTCGACCATCGCGAGCGGATCGGCGGCGCCCGCCGGATCGAAATGCTCGACCACCAGCAGTGGCAGCCCCGCGTCCGGATCCAAGTGCGACGCCTTCAGCACGATCCGGACGACGACGATTTCGTGGTGCTCCGGGACCGCCTTGGTGTGCAATTGCAGGTAGGCGCGGAGCGATCCCATATCCTTCCGGTCCTGGGCGGCCGCGATGCCGATCCAGTCGTCGTCTTCCGAATCGTGGATTTCGTCCATGATCGTGCTCATGGTGCCCTCCGTGGCTATGCGTTCAGGATGCCACAGCGCGAGCGTGCCTTCAGTGCTTCGGCGCCAGCGCACCTTATCCCGTCTCGCCGGCGCGCCAGAGTTCTTTCTGGACCAGAACCCGTAGTGAGTGCATCGCGATCAGCGAGTTGCCGTATTCCTCTCGGATGATCGCAACGTAGCGTTGGATCTCTCGCATCGTGCGGCGCCCGCGCACCACTTCGAGAATCACGCGCCGAACCAGAGGGTCGCGGTTTGAGCGCCACAGCTCGCGCAGCTCGCGGTCCGTCGGGGCGTCAAACTCCAGCGGCGGTAACACTCGCTGCACGCCGGGCTCGCGATACGGTACGACGTTGCGATCGACCTTCGTTTCCTCGATCGGCACGGGGTCGACGTCCCCAAAGCAGCCGCCGTCCAACTGAGCAATGAATTCCTGCTTCGTCATTTGCGTGAAGGTGCGGATCCGCCTGCCTTGACCGATGTCCGTGTACTCCCATATGTAAGCCCAGTTCGGTTTCATGATGCGACATAACACTGTATGGTTATACAGTGTAGCGCAGGGTAAGATGGTGCCGTCAACGCGAAAAATTGGGGACGGCCGATGTGCACGAACTACGTCGCGCCCGGTGAAGAAGCCGGCCTGAGCGAACTCAAGATCAACAATTTCCGGGATCTGTACCGCTGGACGCCGTGGAAGCCCGAGATCTACCAGGACTACGCCGCGCCGATCGTCGCGAGCGTCGAGGGAGAATTCCGGCCCCTGATTGCGAACTTCGGCTTCTGGCCGCGGAAGCTGCAGAAGGCAAACGTCGAGAAGGCGAAGGCGGCGGGGCGCAAGCCGCCGATCATGCGCAGCACGATGAACGTGCGCGACGACAACATCGGGAAGTCACCCCTGTACGCGCCGGCGTGGCGGGCAGGCCGCCGCTGCCTGATCCCGGCGAAATGGATCTACGAGCCGAACTGGGAGACGGGCAAGCACGTCCGCTACCGCATTGGACTCGCCGGCTGGCGGCCGCTTTGCGTCGCCGGCATCTGGCGGACGCTGGTGTACGAGGATGGCACCGAGCAGCACGCCATGGCGATGATTACCGTGAACGCCGACGAGCATCCGATCATGAAGCACATGCACCGACCGGGCGAGGAAAAGCGCTCGGTCGTGATCCTGCGTCCGGACGACTGGGAGGAATGGCTGACGACGCCGAACGTCGAGGCTGCCCGCGCGATTCTGCAGCTCTATCCGGCGGACGACATGGCGGCCGAGCCGGCCTCTCCGTAACGCGTCGGTGATAGCGGCCGGCGGCCGCTACGAGGACGCGATAGCCAGGAAAGTACCAACGATCTGGCGTCTGTGCGGGAAATTCGGAAATGCAGACGTTGCGACCGAGTGGAGTTTTTGGAGAAGGGGGATTTTTAAATTTGGAGACGGTTTGCGGCGGCTTTGTGAGCCAACCGCAAACCGTTATACGGCGCGGGTGTTCGTGGTCGGAGCGAAAGGATTCGAACCTTCGACCCTCTGATCCCAAATCAGATGCGCTACCAGGCTGCGCTACGCTCCGACGAATCGGCGATTCTATCGTCGAACGACTCGCCGGGTCAATCAAATCGTGCAGACGACCGTCGTCGCGATGGAATCCCGTACAGGCGCTAAAGTACCGGCAGGACCGCATGATGCGCAATTCCCGCACAACGGCACCACCGATCGAAGGAGCGCAATGATGATGAACCTGATCCTATGGCGCCACGCCGAAGCCGAAGACTACGCCGCGAACGACCTCGCGCGGCAGCTCACCGCGCGCGGCCGCAAGGACGCGCAGACGATGGCGCGCTGGCTGCGCGGCCGGCTCGAGACGAACAGCGTGATCCTCGCAAGCCCGGCCGCGCGCACCGTGCAAACCGTCGAGGCGCTGACCGACCAATACCGGACCGTCGACGCGCTCGCGCCCGATGCGAGCGTCGACGACGTGCTCGCCGCGGCCGGCTGGCCGGACGGCATCGCGCCGACGGTCATGATCGTCGGCCACCAGCCGACGCTCGGCAGCGTCGCGGCGCGGCTGATCGCCGACAGCGACGACAGCTGGAGCATCAAGAAGGGCGGAATCGTCTGGATCGCCAGCCGCTCGCGCGGCGGCGACCGCCAGGCGATCTTGCGTGCGGTGCTGTCGCCGGAACTCGTTTGAAGGGTTAGATCATACGGTTCTGCAAGCTTTCTGCTAAAGTCAATTCGGCGACACGTCATTGAACGGACACGGTCGTGCCACATAACGGTCATGGCTGGTTACTACATTGGCGGGCATGTCGTCCTCTTCCTTACGACCAGGAAAGCCTAATGCGAGAACTGCCGACGCCTACGCTCCCTTTTGCCTCGCTTCCCCTCGATTCGACGCGGCGCCATCTGCCGCGCGCTGCTGAAACCGTCACATCGGAGTACCGCCTGCGCGCCGCGTGGGCGCGCACGGAAGACGAACTGCGCGAAGCCCAGCGCCTGCGCTACAGCGTGTTCGCCGAAGAAATGGGCGCGCAGGTCAGCGGGCCCGCCGGTCTCGACGTCGACCCGTTCGACGCGTACTGCGACCATCTGCTGGTGCGCGATCTCGACACGCTGAAGGTCGTCGGCACGTATCGCGTGCTGCCGCCGCACGAGGCGGCCCGTGTCGGCCGCCTGTACGCGGAGGGCGAGTTCGATCTGTCGCGTCTCACGCATCTGCGCGGCAAGATGGTCGAGGTCGGCCGCTCGTGCGTGCACAGCGACTACCGCAGCGGTGCCGTGATCATGGCGCTGTGGGGCGGTCTCGGCGCGTACATGATGCAGAACGGCTACGAGACGATGCTCGGCTGCGCGAGCGTGTCGATGGCCGACGGCGGTCACTATGCGGCGAATCTCTACCAGTCGCTGCCGGCCAGCGCGCTCACCGCAACGGAATATCGCGCGTTCCCGCACACACCGCTGCCCGTCGACGAGCTGCAGACGGGCACCGTCGTCGCGCCGCCGCCGCTGATCAAGGGCTATCTGCGCCTCGGTGCGAAGATCTGCGGCGCGCCCGCATGGGATCCCGACTTCAACTGCGCGGATTTCCTGACGCTGTTCCGACTGTCCGACATCAACGCGCGCTACGCGCGGCATTTCCTCGGCTGAGCGGACTGCTCGCGCGACGCTCGCCACGGGCGAGCGGGCGCGGACAAACGAACGCCGTCGCGCGGCAATCGCCCGCGTGACGGCATTCGCGTATCGATACGTCAGACGGTCGCATCCGACCCCTTATCGACAGCGCACGCAAACCGCGGGCGCCGCGCGACGCAGGCGCGGGAGCGTTCCGCCGGCGCGGCGGACGGATCGGCGCGGCGGCTAGCCTAGTGCTTGCGCCGCCAGTCGAGCAGGTGGTGTTCGGCCATCCAGTGATGGATCATCCCTTCGCCGCCGTGGCTGCGCTTGTATTCGCGCGATTCGAAATACGATAGCGCGGCAAGGACCATCAAGCCGATGAGCAGGCCGATCAGGCCGGCAATTTCTTCAGAGGACATGGCAGCCTCCTTTCTACGGCACAGCGCCATGGCTACATAGTAGGACATCGTGCGCGCGACCCGTAGGCCGGAAATCCGCTAGACTCGGCGGTCCGGCGCGCAGCGGGCGCGCCGCTTTCCGGAGTCGACCCGATGATCCGTTTTGCGCTGGCCGTGCTGGCCGCGTCGCTGCTTGCCGGTTGCGCAAGCGATCCCCGTCAGGCCCGTCGCGGGCATCCGCCGGCCGATCCGGCCGACTATCACGGCGTGCCGACGGACATGACGCCGCCGTCGATGCTCGGCGAACCGCCGCCGCCCGCCGCGCAGTGACCGATCAGGACGCGGCCGCTGCGGCCTGCGCGTCGCCGCCGATCTTGCGCGTCAGCGCGGGCAGGTAGCGGGCGAGCGTCGCACCGCGCGCGGCCATGAACAGGAGCAGCGCGAACCAGAGGCCGTGGTTGCCGAACGTGCCGACGGCCGCGAACGTCGCCGCGACGAAAGTCGCGAACGACACGATCATCGCGCGCATCAGCGATTGCGTCTGCGTAGCGCCGATGAAGACGCCGTCGAGCAGGAATCCCCACACCGACACGATCGGCGACAGCGCAGCCCAGGGCAGATAGCGCAGCGCGACGGCGCGGATCTCGGCCTGATCGGTCAGACGCGCGACGATCCAGCCGCCGGCCGCCCAGTAGACGAGCGCGAACAGCAGGGCGCCGAGCGCGGACCAGAACAGCGTGATGCGCACCGCCTGCCGGAACGCCGCGCGATCGCGCGCGCCGGCTGCCGCGCCGACGAGCGCTTCGGCCGCGTGCGCGAAACCGTCGAGGCCGTACGCCATGAAGGTCTGGAAGTTCAGCAGCAGCGCATTGGCCGCGAGCGTCGCGTCGCCCTGTTTCGCGCCGAGATGCGCGAACCAGCCGAATGCGCCGAGCAGGCACAACGTGCGCAGAAAGATGTCGCGGTTCAGCGCGACGAGGCGCTTGAGCGCCGCGCGATCGGTGAGGGCGCGCGCGGCGAGCGGCGGCAGCCCGCGCGGCCGCAGCTGCCAGAGCAGCCAGGCGCCGAGCGCGAACCCGCAGGTGTCGGCGGTCGCCGTCGCGGCACCGATGCCCGCGATGCCCCAGCCGAATCCGTACACGTAGAGCAGCACCGCGCCGATGTTCACCGCGTTGATGAACACCTGCGCGACGAGCGCGAGCCGCACGCGCTGCACGCCGAGCAGATAGCCGAGCACGACGTAGTTGGCGAGCGCGAACGGCGCGCTCCAGATCCGCGCATGGCTGTAGGCGAGCGCCGTCGTGTGCACGGCGTCGCTGCCGCCGAGTGCGCGCAGCGCGAACGACAGCAACGGCACCTGCAGCGCGAGCACCGCGGCGCCGAGCGCGAACGCGACGATCAGCGCGCGCAGCAGGTTCAGCCGGATGCCGTCGGTGTCAGCGGCGCCGTGCGCCTGCGCGACGAGCCCGGTGGTCCCCATCCGCAGGAAGCCGAAGCCCCAGAACACGAAGTTGAAGAACAGGCCGCCGAGCGCGACGCCGCCGAGATACTGCGCGCCGTCGAGGTGGCCGGCGACGGCCGTGTCGACCGCGCCGAGGATCGGCTGCGTCAGATTCGCGAGAACGATCGGAAACGCGAGCGCGAGCACGCGCCGGTGCGATACGGCCGTGCCGCGCGGTAAAGCGGAATCGGACATGGCGGACGCGTCAGGCGCGTTCCTGCACGCACACCCACGGCGATACGACGACCGCCCACAGTTCCGGGTTGCGCGCCGCGTAGTCGCTGGCGGTTTCGGCCGGCATGCGCGCGACGAGCCCGGCCGACAGCCAGCGCGAGACCTGATCGGTGTCGTCGCCGGCGATCGCTTCGGCGACGCTGACGAGATCGAGATCGCGCGCGACGGCGAGCAGCTTGCCCTGCGCGAAGAAGCGCTCGAGATCGCACCAGTCGATCTTGGCGGTCTCGCCGAGCAGTTTGGCGTACAGCGGGCTATGCGACGCGCCCGCGGCGGAGTGGTGTTCGGAGGACATCGGATTCTTCGAAAAACTGCGTGTGCGCCACTATAAACCATCCGGCCGGCCGGGCCGTGCGCCGATCACGCGTCGCGCAGCGCGCGGCGCACGATCT
>NZ_JBQYLP010000046.1:0-48141 GCF_052683555.1 Burkholderia sp. BC1 | reverse complement strand
CTTCCGTGTAATTACTCAACCCGCCTTGAACACGGAAATCCTGACACCCCCGCGCGCATCGGCACGCTCAATGGGGAACTCGGCCAACGGCGGCAATCGACCCGGAGCAGTCACGCCGCGTTCCCGATAACGGTCACTCAACGCTGTGTTCGCCGGCCGAGGCAGCGGGTATATCGTCGACGCGGTAATAGACAGGCAGCCGGAGTTTGCGGGCCACGTTCACGTCCGCGTCCGCTCCCTTGGACTCGCCGTCGATGCGCAGGATTGAATCGCATTGCTGAATCATCCGATGTGCAACCGGATAAAGGAATGCCTCGCTGATCGCGTCGCCTGTCTGTATCGATCCCGCCATCCGGGCTAGCGGTAGTGACACCCACTCTCCGATCATAGGCATATGGCCCCGCTGATAAACCGCCAATGCGGCCCGTTCCAGTCTAACCAGGTTGTCGGCAATGCGAGCCGGATCGCCGTTGGTTCCACTGCGATACGGGCCCGCAATCAGGATCAGTTGCGGCCTCATGCTTGGCGTCCCTCCATGATTTCGCTTAATGCCAGGTGCTGTAACAGCATGATCGTCTTGCCGTCGACGATCTCGCCGCTTCTAACCAACCGCAAAGCGGTCCGCAGCGGCATTTCGAGCACCTCGAGATCTTCTCCCTCGTCTTCGATACCGCCGCCATCATTTACGCGCATGGACGCGTCGTAGTCCCCCAGATAGAAATAGAGCTTCTCGGTCACTGATCCTGGACTCATGTAAGCCTCAAAGACCTTGCGGATATTGTTCACGCGGTACCCAGTCTCCTCTTCCGCCTCCTGGCGTATGCGCTCTTCCGGCGTGGCGTTGTCAAGCAAACCCGCGGCCGCCTCGATCAACATGCCGTCGTGTCCGTTGACGAACACGGGCATCCGAAACTGGCGCGTCAGCACGACATTTCCTGTGTGCCGGCAATACAACAGAATCGTGGCACCGTTGCCGCGATCGTAGGTTTCCCTGCTTTGACGCTGCCACGTGCCGTCTCGGCGCAGGAAATCGAACGTCACCTTCGTCAGCGTGTACCAATTGTCGGATAGTACGGTGGACTCGACGATACGAACCCGGTCTCTCGTTGCACGCATGGCGTCTCCCGTCCACAGTAAAGAGCGTTCATGGTATCGTGCAGCTTCGTGCAATATCAAGATATTTCGTGCAGATCCATGCTAACGACCCAACGTAAGAAACTCATCCTGGACAGGCTCGCTCGCGACGGCCAGGTGCATGCCGGTGAATTGAGCGTGGAGTTCGGCATATCGGAAGACACGGTTCGTCGGGACTTGCGTGAACTAGCTTCAGAGGGCTTATTGCAACGCGTTCACGGCGGTGCGTTGCCCGTTTCTCCCGCACTCGCACCGTTCGAACTGCGCCGGGACATTGAATCGGACGCCAAGCAGAGGATTGCACGGCAAGCGGCCTCAATGATCGCCCCGGGGCAGACAGCAATCATTGATGGCGGCACCACGTCCGCATGGCTTGCCAAGGCACTTCCCGCTGATCTGTGCGCGACGATCGTCACTCATAGTCCAACCGTCGCCACGGCACTCGCTGGGCATCCTTCTGTCGAAGTCATCCTGATAGGTGGACGGCTGTACAAGCATTCGATCGTCGCCGTCGGCGCCGCCGCGATGGAGGGCATCTCGCGCATCCACGCGGATTGGTATTTCATGGGCGTGACCGGTGTTCACCCCACAGCGGGTCTAAGTACAGGAGATTTCGAGGAAGCCGCGATCAAGCGCGCGCTCGCTGCGCGTGCGGCGGAGACGGTCGTGCTGGCGTCGTCGTCGAAACTCAATGCGGCGTCGCCGTTCGTCATCGGTGAAATCACACTCGCACAAACCATCGTCGTCGAGAAGTCCGCCGACCGAGAATTGTTGAAACAGATCGAAACAGCGGGAGTGACGGTCGTGCGTGCGTAGTGCTGCCAATCAAAGCCCGCAACCAAGGTTGCTGCAACCCGCACTGCATCAGTATGCCGGCACAGCCCTGTGCCCGAACGCCCGAATGCCTATTGAGCTACATGCCGGCAAGGCCGTCCGCCGAGTGATTGTCAACGATCTAGCAGGTCATAGCGACTGTCTCAAACTGGCCGGTAGCTGTCTCTCGCCATCGCCGGTGACAACTGGCCGGATGGCGAACTTCGGGCGGTCCCGTTCGGCCCATCGGCAAACTCGGGCGGCCGAAGCAACTTTCCCCTGGTCACATGAGCACGCATCCCCCGCAGCACCTACACCCGTCCATCCAGTGATGCAGCAGTACCTGCGCCTTGTCTGACAAGGCCTGGTTCACAAAGCTACGCTGAAAGACTGCGCCCGCACTTATGGGCGGGCCGCTACCGATCCGTTGCGGGCAGTGAGGATGTCCCCAAAGCGGTCGTTCGATGGCGCACAATCGTACCGCCCAAGGCAATTGACCGAGGCGAATCTCGCCGCCAACGTGCAAGTTTTATTAGACGGGATACGAAAACGTCGAGAGCTGAATAAACGGCTCGATCTGCAAGCGAAATCCGTAAGGCGGCGTATGTGTCTGGTCGAATCGCCCGCCGAACACCTTTGCGGCACAGAATTCGATATATGTCCGTTCATCGTCTCGTACGACACGCGCGCCGGGACAATCGAACAAGTTGAGCCGAACAAGCGGCTCTGCACCCCTTGCATTGCCAAGCAAAATCTCGACGTCGCACTTGAGCGGCCATATGGTTAGACTCAAGAAACCGGAGCCTCTCGAAACGTGGTAACGGTAGGAGGCCCCATACTCCTCCTCCACTGGAAGGACTTCAAGTGCTTCCAGAAAATCCAATGGTTCCCACGAGAACGTTGGCATAGAACTTCCTGTTGTGTTGCAGCCTGGCGCCTGCGGCAGACTCGGCGCTCGCGAATCTGGTCTTCATCGCTCCCGCTCGCCGTCGCCTACAACGGGCCGGATGGCGAACTCCACCCGATGCGGCCTCTAGATTCCCCTGAAAGCGGCCGTTGGGTGTAGCGCTAGACGAAACAGATTATAAAAGCGCACTCGTTTTCATTCTGTACGCCACGCGTCGATCAAATATCTGTCTCAAAACGTTCGCCACGCCTCATTCCCCGAGAATTCGTACCGCTGCTCCGTAGCGACTGCGTCCAAGACTACCGGGCATTCGATGCGCGGGTGGTATATGTAGCTGGGCAAGACGAAATACCGACTAAGCCTCACGTCGACAACTGCTGTCAATCGTTCGAATCGTCGCTCCGTCCAACTGAACGCCAGGAAGTTCGAGCAAGCCGACATCGAGAACATGCAGCCCCACGCAAAGCCTGGTAACCGTCGATCCCGCAGACTGAGCACATAGTACGAATCTCCATGCGGTGGCTCCCCTTCATACCACAGGACGATCTCATAACTACGATCCGGAGGGATCAAAACATAGTCTTCCATCCCGGCCCAGTGGCTCGGTTCGTCCTGCGTAAATTGAATTAAGTGCGCGGCCATACACGTTGCTCAACACTATCGACAGGTCGCTTTTAGAAATTGCCGAAGATTCTAATCTCAACCTCGAATGACCGGTTGTGGCCGAACTCCGTCCTCGAACGCAGCGCGACACCGCCCCGCACAGTCTGCCCGGATAGGCGCCCTGTCCGTTCATATTGCAGTAGTGCGGGCACGCTGGCGTTGGAGTGGTTGACGACGTATTGGAGGCGGTCGATTTCCTGAGGCAACGTGATCGAGCGGCCGTCATCGGAATCACGGCCGGCTGAGTCGGATGCTACCGCATCACACCTGCGATCGCCCCACCCCCGCCCCGCCCGGATACGACACGTCGAAACCCGGGCGTTCGAGAAAGAACGCGCTGCCCATCAACATCGACGGCGTCCGATAGCCCGCCGGCACCGGGTCGCTCAGGCAGCGGTTCGCAATCGCGAGCGAGGTATCCGCCGTCATCGCATAGACGTTCGGCGCCGACATCGTCATCGTGACGGTTTCGCCCCGGGCGTTGATCGCCTCGGCCCAGAACGCCGTTCGCTGTATATCGCGCGCGCCCGCGTCGGGACCGCCAGCAAAGAACCGCCGTGCAAGCCGGTCCAGCATCCGCGAAACGGCAGGAACGGCGAACAGCCCGCGCATGAAGTTGGTGAGCCGCATCGTCAGCCCGAGCGCGAGGGGCAACGCGCAATAGACGAGCCCGTCCGGTACGCCGGTCGATACGCCCGCGGTGAACACGTCGCCCCATGGAATCGACACGCCCCATCGCGCGCCGCCGGGAAACGGGATACGTCTGATGCGCCACGCATTCGGCACGGAAACGAGGCGATGATTGCGTCGGACCAGCCCGCCGCTTGCCGCGGACTCCAGGATTGTTTTCACCGTGCCGATGCTCGGTTTCGTTCCGAACGAAAACGCCAGATCGATCCGCGTTGCATCGGGCATCCGTTCCTTCAGCGCCGCGGCAAGGCTATCGGTTGGAACGATGTCGAACCCCGCGCCGGGGCAGAGCACGATGCCGGCGGCAGCGGCGCGTACGTGCTGCGCATGGCAGAACTGGAAGACCGGAATTTCACCCGTGATGTCCACGTAATGGACATGCGAATCGATGCAGGCTTCGACGAACGCTACGGCAGTCGTCGAGAACGGCCCGGCGCAATTCAGCACGACGGCGACGTCTTCGAGGTTCGCGTTCGCGTTCGCGACCTCGAACGCCCTCGCCTCCAGACCGAACGCATCCGCCAGCGGCTTGAGCTTCCTGCCGTCCCGCCCGGCAATGATCGGCCGCATCCCCCGACGCACTGCTTCACGTACGACGAGTTCACCCGTATAGCCGTATGCGCCGTAAATCATCAACGCTTTACTCACCGCTCGATCTCCTTGCACCGGCCGTGACCGCCATTCATTCCCGCACGCATCGTCATGCGAGAGGCGACGCCGGCACGCGCGGCACGCCGACCTCGGTCCGGACCGGCTCCCCAAGGCCGACGTGCCGGTCCAGAAAGCCGAGTTGCAGTTCGATACTCTGCATGCAAACCGCCTCGTCTTCCAGATGAAGCTCGAAATGGTTGCCATCCAGCAGATGAAATTCGCACTGCGGAATGCGCACCGCCGCGCGCCACGCCGCCGAAGCCGGCGTGACCGTATCGCGCCGACCGGCGACGATCAGCGTCGGCGCCGTGACGCGATGGGCCGAGCGGATCGGACTATAGAACGGCACTTCGAGGAAAACCCGCGCAAGCGTCTTGTTTTCCCAGTTCGCACCTGCGGGGAGCAGCCGCTCGTAGCCCTGCCGACATTCGGTGCTCGTCAGCGCTGCGACATCGCCCGGACGCCCGACGATCGGCCGGTAATAAGGACGGCCGAACAGCCTGCCGCCATGGTCGAGCAGCGCCGCCATGCTCAATCGCGCCAGCACATGCACGGGCACCTGCCGGACGCTGGCGATGCCGCTCACGTGCGGCACCTGGGCGATCACGGCGTGAATCCGCCGGTCGTTCGCGGCCGTCCGGATCACATGCCCGCCGGAAAACGAGGTGCCCCACAACACGATGCGCTCCCGGTCGATGCCGGGCAGCGTCCGGACATGCGCGACGGCCGCGGCCCAGTCGGCGAGGTGTCGGCGCGGGCTGACCCAGTGCCGCGGCATGCCGCCGCTGTCGCCGAAGTTGCGATAGTCGAACAGATACACCGCGTAGCCGTGCGCAACGAAGCGCCGCGCAAACGCATACAGGCCGGCCGCGCGAATCGCGCCGAAGCCGTGCGCCATGACGATGACGGGCGGTCTGCCGTTGCCGTCCGGCAGCATGAGCGTCCCGGCGCAATCCTCGCCCTCGCTCGGAAATCTGGAATCGAAGCTGAGCATGGTCGACTCCCGGTCACGCGGATGCGGGCTGCCCGCCGGCCAAACCGGCGACAGCGGACGCATCGGCACCGGACGCCGCACGGCGGAATACCAGTGCGGAATCGACGATGCCGTCCTTCAGCAGCATGTCGCGATCGGCCTCGAAGCTGTGCAGGACGCGCCACGGCAACGCGCGTCCCTGGCGCGGCAGCACGTCCTGGCCGCGCTGCACGTAGCCCGACTGCAGCGAACCGAGGATCGATTCGTCGAGCATCTCGCCGCCGGGCGCATGAGCGGTCACCGTCTGGAACCCTTCGGCATCCATATGCTTCAACAGACGACACACATAGTTTGCCGCCATGTCGATCTTGAGCGTCCACGGTGCGTTGGTATAGCCGAACAGGTAGGCGAAATTCGGCACGTCCTGCATCAGCACGCCCTTGTACGTCATCGTCTTGCCGACCTCGACCTGTCGCCCGTCGACATGCAGGCTCATGCCGCCAAGCGACTGAAGTTGCAGTCCGGTCGCGGTGACGATGATGTCCGCCTCGAGCGTCTTGCCCGATTTCAGCAGGATGCCGCTTTCGGTGAACGTCTCGATATGGTCGGTTACGACCGACGCTTTACCCTCGCGCAGCACCTTGAACAGGTCGCCGTCCGGAACGGCACACAGCCGCTCGTCCCACGGGTTGTACTTCGGCGTGAAGTGACGCATGTCGACGCCGCCGCCGACCCGTTTCTCGACGTGCGACAGCAGCCAGGAGCGGACCGGGCGCGGCCAGCGTTTGGCCGCCTTGTAGATCAGACGCTGCAGGCGGATATTGCGCCAGCGCGCCAGCCCGTATACCCACCGCGTCGGCAGCACGCGATCGAGCGCCGCGGAGATCTTGTCGTAGGCCGGAACCGAAAAGATGTAGCTCGGCGAGCGCTGCAACATCGTGACGTGGGCAGCGCGGCCGGCCATGGCGGGCACGAGCGTCACGGCCGTTGCCCCGCTGCCGATCACGACGACGCGCTTGCCGCGATAGTCGAGCTCCTCGGGCCAGTGCTGCGGGTGAATGCGCAGCCCCTTGAATCGCTCTTGTCCGGGGAAGTCCGGCAAGTAGCCCTGATCGTGGTTGTAATAGCCGGTACAGGGAATCAGGTACGCGCACGTGAAAGTCAGCGCTTCCCCCGTGTCTTCCTGACGCGCACTGACCGTCCAGCGACACCGCTCGGTCGACCACGATGCGCCGTCGATCCGGACACCGAACCGGATGAGCCGGTCGACACCATGCTCGCGCGCGGTATCGGCAACGTATTGCCGGATCGACGGGCCGTCGGCGAGAACCTTGTATTCATGCCACGGCCGGAATTGGTAGCCGAAACTGAACATGTCCGAATCGGACCGAATACCGGGATAACGGAACAAATCCCACGTCCCGCCGATCGCGCGACGGCGCTCGAGAATGCCAACGCGCTTGTCCGGACATTCCCTCGCCAGATGGCATGCCATCCCGATTCCGGAAATGCCGGCTCCAATGATCAGGACGTCGAAGTCGGTCTTCATCGGATGTCTCCTCGTTGTTGGTGATCGACACCCGCACTCTAGCAATCGCGCACGCGCGTTATTTGACGTCACGAGACTATTGTTTTACATTTTGAGACATGGATCCCTTGCTCAGAGCGAGCGGCCTTCGCGGCTACCCTGCCCTCATGCGCGACATGGGCTGCGATCCCGTGCCGTTGCTGCGCCGGTATCACATCACGGAAGCGGCACTGGAACGCGACGACACGCTGATATCGCTGCGCTCCGCCACGCATCTGCTGGAAGCCAGCGCCGAGGTGACCGGATGCGGCGATTTCGGCCTGCGCCTGTCGTCGTATCAAAGCATCGACGTGCTCGGTCCGTTGAGCGTCGTGCTGCGCAACGCGCCCACCATCCGCGATGCGCTGAACGATGTGATGCGCTACCTGTTCGTGCACAGCCCGGGCATCGTCGTATCGGTCAACGAGCGTAGTCGTCTGGTCGAGAACACCGTCGCGGTGTCCGTCGAACTTCACCTGTCCGGTCCGGTCGTCACCCGGCAAAACAGCGACCTGTGCCTCGCGGACGCACACAACTTCCTGCGGCTCTTTGCCGGAGACCGCTACGCGCTGCAAGCGGTATCGATACCGCACGAACCGGTCGTCGGCCGCGCGGTGTATGAGCGCTTCTTCGGCGCGAGACTGCTGGAGGAACCGGTCGGCGCCACGCTGTATCTGGCGCGCGATACGTTCGCGGCCAATGTGCAAGGCGCGAACGCATCGTTTCACCAGATCGCGGAAGACTACATCTTCCGGAATTTCGGGGCCGCCCAAGGGAGCACGTCGGATCGCGTCCGTCAGGTGTTGCGGCAAACGCTCGGCACGTCGAGCGCCGACAAGGCCGGCGTCGCCGCCGTGCTTGCGCTGCATCCGAGAACGCTGCAGCGTCGCCTCTGCGCGGAGGGGACGAGCTTCGAAATTCTCCGGGACGACGTCCGCAAGCAGCTCGCCGTGCACTATCTTCGCAACACCCGGCTGAGCATCGGCCAGATATCGTTGATGCTCGGCTTTCCTGCGCAATCGGCGTTATCGCGCGCTTGCCGACAGTGGTTCGATCTCACGCCCTCGGAAATCCGCGTCGGCAATCGGCCAACGTGAGTGCCGCCGCGCGGCAAAGTTGACCATCGCGTAGGATGCACGACACGCCGTGCGCCTACGCTGGACGGTCGATACACTTTGCCGGTACAAATAGCGCTATCCGAATCCGCAGCCCTGGGAGATCCTCCGTGACGCATCCGGGAAACGCATCCGACACCGCATCCGCAACCGGCAACGCCTCCGCCCAGCACGAAGCATCGCCGCTGCCGGCCATCACGCCCGCGCGCACCGCGCTGCTCGTCATGCATTACCAGACCGACATCCTCGGGCTCTTTCCGTCGGTCGCGCCCACCCTGCTCGCCAACACGCGCGCGCTATGCGACGCGGCCCGCGCCAGCGGCGTCGCGGTCTATTTCGCGAACCTGCGATTCAGCCCGGGCTACCCGGAAGTCAGCCCGCTGAACAAGAACGGACAAGGCATCAAGCAACTGGGCCTGTTCATCGACGACGCGCCGTCGCCCGAGCTCGCGCGGCGCGACGACGAGCCGCTGATCGTCGCGCATCGCGCCAGCGTCTTCTTCGGCACCGATCTGCAGGCGCGTCTGGCCGCACAACACATCGACACGCTGATCATGGTCGGCATCGCGTCGACCGGCGTCGTGCTGTCGTCGGTCGCCTATGCGAGCGACGCGGACTTCCGCCTGTACACGGTCAAGGACTGCTGCTACGACCCGGATCCGGTGGTTCACGAACACCTGTTCGCCACAGCGTTCGAAACGCGCACGACGGTGCTGTCGCTCGACGATGCGTTGCGCATGCTCGCATAGCGTCGCGATCGTCACGACATCGCCGACACCGCGCGGTAACGCGGCATCGGCCAGGCGGTCAAGGCCAGGCCTCCGCCGAACGGGCGCCGATTCGAACGGCGGCGCCCGACGGCCTGTTTTGCTTACGACGCGGCCAGCGCGGCGCGCACATCGGAACGCCGCCGCGCGTCCGCATCATTTCGCGATATACACGCCCGACGTCGGACACGTGCCTTGCGTATTGCCGTCCGTCACGAGCGACGCGGCGCTCGGGAACTGCGCGGTCGCATTCGTCTTCACCGCGATCCACGCTTCGGTGAAGTAGCTGACGCCGTTGACCTTCGTGCACTTCAGCGACACCGCGCTGCGCGTATTGCTGCCGAACGCGCCTTCGAACGCGGACAGCAACTGGTTGCGCGTCACCGTCTTGCCTGCGTTCGCCTGCAGGTACGTGTTGAACGACGTGTTGCCGAGCCGGCTGATCATGCCGGTCGCCTGATTCCAGTACGCATCCGGCGAGGCCGAATTCGAACAGGTGCCGTGCTTGAACCATTCGTGCTTGTCGAGGCACGATGCGACACCGGGCATATACGTCGACAGCGTGTTACGCGTCGTCGCGCTGATCGGGTACGCGTCCATGCTGCACCACTGGTGCGCGTTGTCGAGATCGACGTCGCTCTGCGGTACGCCGCAGTAGAACGGCTGGTTGCCGTCGTAGTTGTTCGGCCACAAGCCGTGCAGCGACAGGCTCGTCGCCGCATACGAGCCGGCGAGGTTCGCGCACTCGGGCGTGTCGTGCGATGCGCAGAAGCCGGGCTCCCACGATGCCGCGAGCAGCAGGTAGTCGTAGCTGGTCTGCGCGGCGGCGTGCAGCGAAGCGGAAGCAACGGCGAATGCGACAGCGGCGCGGGCGAGCGTCTTGAGCATGGCGTTTCCTCGGAAAAGGCTTGCGGTCGCGGGATGCGCCGCAAGGTTGTCGAATGTTCTGCTCGCGATTTTGGCCGGCGCTGCGTGGCACAAATATGAAGGCTACGAAATATGTTTGATCGCGACCGCGAAACATCGACACGCCTCGCATGATCGGCATGACATCGACGGGCGTGGTGTGGTGCAGTCGTCTCGCGTATGCCGGCGATGCGGACTTCCTGCCGTATAGGGTCAAGGACTGCTGCTACGCCCCCGCTCGCGTCGTCCACGAGCATCCCGAATCCCGCACCAACATGCCGTCGCTACCCGAAGCGTTGATACTGCTCGCACGGCGCGCGCTCTCACTTCACCGAAGCCGTCCCCGACCGGCCACCCGCGAGCGCCTCGTTGTCCTGCTCGCGCCACCCGCGGCGCAGCGCGATGATCGCCGTCACTGTCGAGCGCGCGACCTTCCACCACGCGAACGGCCGCGGGTCGGCCAGCACGCTCAGCGCACGTGCGTAGTCGAGCGTGAGGCCCGGCGTCCACGCCATCGTCACCGCGCGTTTGCGGATCTGCGCGGCGACCCACAGCTCGGGCGTCAGCAGCAAGCGGACGAACGCACCCCAGCCGGCGCGCGCGCCCTTCAGCCGCCACACCGCGCCGTCGAGCGCCGCTTCGAGCGCGTTCGACACGCTGCTCGAGCAGTTCCGGTGCGTCAGGTTGTACGTCGTGTTCTGCCGATACGTCGACCAGAACGCCGCAAGTTTTGCCGGATCGTAGTTGCGGATGCGCACGCGCACGGTCGACGGACACCACGCTTTCGACTCGGTCGCATAGTCGGGCTGGAACAGCCCCGGCACGTCGTTCTCGCGCGTGGCGCGCAGGAGGCGCGTGAACTCGTCCGGCGAGCGGTCGATTTCGACTGCGGGATACAGGCTGATGTAGATGCCCTCCGGCGATTCGAGCGCGGCGTGCCCGGTCGAGATCACGCCGTTGACGTCGACCGCCGCGATGTAGCGGTCGATCACCGGATACCGATGCGCCTCCGCCTTCGACGAACCGGTCGGCGTCCACACGTGTACGGTCAGCGCGCGCTCGTCGTCGGCAGGCGGGCCGTCCCATTCGGTCTGCGTGAACGACGGCACCGCACGCGTGTCGTCGAGATCGGGTGCGACCGACGGCGCGGGCGACGTCGCGAACGCCGGATTGCGCGTCAGGCGCCGTACGCGCGCGGCGAGGCTCAGCAGGTGCATGCCGCCGAACATCAGCAGCAGCCCGAGACAGTACGGAACGGTGCCGACGTAGTGCGTCGGGTACGGCTGATAGAAGAAGACAGCGAGCAGGATTTCGACGGCGCCCCACGCGAACGCAACATGCCAGCGCCGGTAGCGCACCATCCACGCGGCCGTGCATTGCAGCAGCCCGTCGACGAGAAACAGCGTGCCGAAGATCATCGACAACAGGAAGTGCCCGTGGCGATGCCCGGCGAACACGAGCGTCGCGGCCGTTACCGCGGCAATGCCCTTCACGTAGCGCAGGATGCGCTGGCCGCCGACGCCGCTGCCGGCGACGGCGAGCGTCGCGAGCCCTTCGATCAGGAACAGCCACGCGAAGAACTCGATCGGAAAGTGCAATGCGCCGTCGAGCGCGTCGACGAAGATGCCGACGCCGGCGACGACCCACAGCCAGCCCAGCGCCCTCAGTCCGCGCCAGCGCGTACGCAGATATTCGATGCTCAGCAGCAGCAAGACCAGTCGTACCATCGCGTCCTCGAATGTCCTTTTTTGAGAAACGCGGCCATCATGCGTTTCGTGTTGTATGTCTAGCACGCACTGCGCTGCACGTGCCGCAGCGCCGCAAGCGGTGGTGGCCTGTCGCGCGGCAGCGGCGCGTGTCGTTCTCGGCATGCATCGCACCGCGTCGAATAATAAGATATGACGCGGCGGGTTGAAAGCGTGTCGAAATGGTCGGCCCACGTGCGGCGCTTCGCACAAAGGTGCGGTCGTATTCGGCGGTTCAAATGCGATCTGCCCAGAATGGCGGCTCCGCGTGCATGTGACGTCCACCGGCCGCCGCACCGCGCGCACCGATAACGGCATCCGCCCTCGATCGCACGCCAATGCGCGACGCCCGCCCTGTCGCCCTCGGCGGCAGCGTGCTCGCGCCGTTTGTCCGAATCGCGATGAAATCGAAAAGCACGTCCCCTGATCTAACGCGACGCCAACGCGCACCGCGCCGCGTTAAACGCAACGACTGTACCGACGGAGCACCGACATGCCCGATTCACCGCTTCACACGCCGCCGCTCGGTCCGCAGCTGAAACGCTGGCGCCTGCTGCATCGCGTCAAGCAAAGCCATGCCGCCGAGCTGTTTGGCGTCGCGCAATCGACGATCTCGCGCTGGGAAGCCGGCGTCCAGCAGATGTCGCCCGACGAGCGCGCGACGGCGGAACGCCTGCTCGCCGCGCGCCTCGACTCCGCGGGCGACCATGCGCTCGCGCGGCTGGTCGCAGGGAGCGCGGGCCGCATGCATCTCGTCTGCGATCTGACGCACCGGCTGCTCGCATGCTCGCCGTCTCGCGCAGCCGAGTTCTCGCAGCCGCTGCCGATGTTGCTCGGCACGTCGCTGTGGCGCTATGCGACAGAAGAAATCGTCCGGATGGAAACCGCACTGGACACACTCGGCTGGCACGATTGCGCAGGACCGCCGAGCGTCGAATTCGACACCGGCACGAACGCGTCGCGCGTCGTGCCGATCCACCGCAGCCGATGCCGCTGGACGCGGATCATGCTGTCGGACGGGTCGGCGGCACGGCTCGTCGAAACGCTCTAGCACGCGCCTACGGTTTGCTCGTTACAGCGACAGCGGCGCCCGCCGGATCCGATGTCCACGCATATTTCATGCGTGGACATCCCGCGCGCACGCAACGTACGCTGGACGACCCTGCACACCAACCAGAACCATGAACCCCGACACGATCCGCGCACGGCTCGATTTCCTGCGCGAAGCCGAACGCCTGAAGGACGTGCTGCGCAGCGGTCGCACGTCGTCCGGCCGCCGCGAAAGCACCGCCGAGCACAGCTGGCGGCTGTGCCTGATGGCGCTCGTGTTCGCCGACGCACTGCCCGGCATCGACACGCT
The DNA here is from genome assembly GCF_052683555.1 of Burkholderia sp. BC1. Classification (NCBI taxonomy): domain Bacteria; kingdom Pseudomonadati; phylum Pseudomonadota; class Betaproteobacteria; order Burkholderiales; family Burkholderiaceae; genus Burkholderia; species Burkholderia sp. BC1. Next base: position 34,850 of record NZ_JBQYLP010000046.1, on the reverse strand, counting down.
GAAGCTGCTCAAGCTGTGCGTCGTCCACGATCTCGGCGAGGCGCTGCACGGCGACATACCGGCGACCGAGCAAGCCGCGCATCCGGACAAGAACCTGCACGAACGCGACGACCTGCTCACGCTGACGGCCGCACTCGATCCCGTGCTACGTAACGAGCTCGTCGCACTGTGGGACGAATACGATGCGGCCGCGTCGCCCGAAGCGCGCGCCGCGAAGGCGCTCGACAAGCTCGAGACGATTCTGCAGCACACGCAGGGCGCCAACCCGCCCGACTTCGACTACGCGTTCAATCTCGCCTACGGCCGGCGCTATACCGATGCGGCACCGCTATTCAGCGCGATCCGCACGATCGTCGATGCGGACACCCAGCGCAGGATCGACGCGCAAGCACAAACGTAATCGCAAACGCACACGCACCGCGAACAACCCGCATCGAAGCCCGCCCACAACGCGGGCCACACGGCAGCACAGCCAACCGCTCGCGCGCTCACTCGCACACGGCCGCGCTGCGCCGCGCCGGCGCGAACGCGACGGCACTCGCGGTCGCCAGCACGGCCACGCCCACCGCACCGTACACCATCACCCAGCCGAACCCGTGCACGAGCGCCGCATGCAGCGCGGCGCCGGTCGGGTCGGCCTGCACGAGTGCCGGCGCGATCGCACGCAAATCTTCCGTGCGGCCCGCCGCGATTTCCTGCGCGAGCGCGCGCAGCGATGCATCGCCGATTGCCGCTGCAACGCCGCCCTTCAGGCTCGCGACGATTCCCGCCACGAGCACGAAGCCCATCATCGCGATGTTCAGCGCGAGCGAAATCATCCGCGCGCTCATGTCGATACCCGACGCCATCCCGGCCCGCGCGCTCGGCACCGCACCGGTCGTCGTGTTCGTGACCGGCGTGTTGGCGAGCCCGAGCCCGATGCCGGCGATCACGCAGCCGGGCAGCATCGTGAGCCAGCTTGCGTGTTCGGCCGCGCTGCCGATCCGCATCAGCGCAAACCCGGCCGCGATCGTGAAGAGGCCGCCCGGAATCACGACGCCCGGCCCGTAGCGCAACGCGAGCCGCTCGCCGAACGGCGGCGCGACGAGCGTCGGCAGCGTATAGGCGAGCAGCGCGAGGCCGGCCGTCACGCTGTCGTAGCCGAGCGCGACCTGAAACCAGATCGGCAGATAGATCATGAACGGCCAGAAGCTGAAGTTCATCCCCATCGAGCCGAAGATCGCGCCGGTGAACGCGCGAATGCGGAATACCGAGAAGTCGAACATCGGCCGCGCACTCCTGCGCTCCGCGACGACGAACGCGCCGACCGCGAGCACGGTCGCGCCGAGCACGCCGAGGCCGGCCGCGCTCGTGAGCCCGAGCGCCGCACTCTGCGTGATATAGAACGCGAGGCCGAGCACAGCGAGCGACAGCGTGACGATGCCCGCGACGTCGAGCGTGCCCGCATGCGGGTCGCGCGACTCCTGCACGGCGCCGCCGATCAGCGCGAGCGCGACGGCCGCGAGCGGCGCATGCACGAGAAACACCCACGGCCAGCTCGCGACCGCGACGATCGCGCCGCCGACGATCGGCCCGAAGCCGAGACCGATCCCGAACACGATCCCCCAGATGCCGAATGCGCGGCCGCGCTCGCGCCCTTCGCGAAACTGATGCGACAGCACGGCGATCTGGCAGATCAGCATCGCGCCGCCGCTCGCGCCCTGCAGCAGCCGGCCCGCAACGAGCACCGGCACGTTCGGCGCGAGTCCGCACAGCAGCGACGTCGCGCCGAACAGCGCAGTGCCGATCACGTACACGCGCTTGCGGCCGAAGCGGTCCGCGAGCGTACCGGCCGCCATCAGCACGGTCGTACACGCGATCGTGTACGCATTCATGATCCACTGCATGCCGTTGAAGTCGCCACGCAGCACGTGTTCGAGCGTCGGCAGGATCACCGGCACGCTCGAGATTTCGAGGCCGAACATCAGCGATGTGAGACAGACGGCCGCCAGCGCGACCGCATTCCTGCGGGATTCGGATAGCGTCATGCGTATTGCGCGCGGCCGTCGCCGAGTCGCGCGCCTCCAGGTCAAAAGGATTCGCCGCGTGCGCGCCGGCGTCGCACGCTGAACGGGAATCGGTACTATAGTGAGAATTTCGCTCCCCATTGACGCGTCCACTTCCCCGAACTGCGGAACACGAGGACGCAATCCGGCACACATCCCATGACGGACAAACTCGACGGCGTGACGACCTTCGTGCAGGTCGTGGAATCGGGCAGCTTCGCGCTGGCCGCGGAGCGGCTCGGCATGACGCGCTCGGCGGTCGGCAAGGCGATCGCGCGGCTCGAGAAGCGGCTCGGCGCGCGGCTACTGCAGCGCACGACGCGCAGCCAGAGCCTGACCGACGACGGCCAGGCGTACTACGACCGCTGCGTGCGCGCGCTGGCCGAACTGGAGGCGGCGGAAGCCGATCTCGACTGCGGCCGCAACGAGCCGCGCGGCAAACTGCGGCTCAGCGTGCCGCTCGCGTTCGGCCATCATTGCGTGACGCCGATCGTGCTGGATCTCGCGCGCACCTATCCGCACCTGCGGATCGACGTATCGATCACCGATCGGTTCGTCGACCTGATCGAGGAAGGGATCGATCTCGCGGTGCGGATCGGCCCGCTCGAGGACAGCACGAGCCTCGCGGTGCGGCGGCTCGGTACGCAATACGGCAGCCTCGGCGCGGCGCCGTCGTATCTCGCGCGCTACGGGATGCCGCAGTCGCTCGACGATCTGAAAAACCATCGGACGGTCGCGTATTCGCGCTCGGGCGTCGTTCAGCCCTGGTACCTGCGTGCGCCGGACGGCTCCACGGTACACATCGACATGCCGCACCAGCTCAGCTTCGACGACGTGCAGGCGATCGCCGCGGCCGGCGCATCGGGCTTCGGGATCGCATGGCTGCCGAGCTGGCTGCTCGATCAATACGTGAAGCGCGGCGAGATGGTGGTGGTGCTCGACCGCTGCTTCGTCTGCGAAGGCGACATTCACGCGATCTGGCCGAAAACGCGCTACCTGCCACGCAAGACGCGCTGCGTGATCGATGCGCTGGTGGAGGCCGTGCCGCCGATGATCGAGCGTGCGCCGGCGAACGCATGACGCAGACGACACCCGACGCACAACGCGGCACGTCGGGCGCGCGCGATCACGCGGCGCCGAGATCGGCGAGCGGATGCGCGAACAGCTTCCACGGCGACGTCAAGAAATGCCGCACGCGCTCCGCACGCAGTTCGACGAGCGTCGCGGGTGCCCAGCGCGGCTTGCGATCCTTGTCGATCAGATGCGCGCGCACGCCTTCGCAGAAGTCGCCTTCCTCGATCGCGCGCGCGACGATGCCGAGCTCCATCCGGAACGATTCCGCAAGCGTCATCTGCCGGCCGCGCAGCAGCGCTTCGCGCGTGACGGCCAGCATCGTCGGCGAATGGCCCGTCAGCGCGTCGAGCGTCGACTGCAGCCACTGACGCTGTTCGCGCGACAGCTCGTCGCGCAGGAGGTCCTGCTTCAGCGTCGCGACGATCCGCTCGACCGGCGAACGCTTGTCGAAGTGCCGGACGATCCACGGCAGTTGCGTGTCGAGCGCCGCGTGCGGGACGACATTGCACGGCGGCTCGAACACCTTGCGCAGCGCGGGCAGCGCATCGCCGTCCCAGTTGACGCGCTCGATGCGCGTCTCGAACGTGTCGAGCCACGACGACGGCACACAGAGGTCGGCGAGCTTCGCGCTCAGCGCATCGGCACCCGACAGCGTCGCACCGGTGAGGCCGACGTACAGCTCGAGTTCGACGGGCATCCGCCCGAGAAAATGCGTCGCGCCCACATCCGGCACGAGGCCGATGCGCGTTTCCGGCATCGCGATCTTGCTGCGCTCGGTCGCGACGCGCAGCGCGGCACCCTGCGCGAGGCCCATGCCGCCGCCCATCGTCACGCCGTCCATCAGCGCGACGACCGGCTTCGGAAACGTATGGATCGCATGGTCGAGCCGGTATTCGTCGACGAAGAACGGCAGCCACGTCTCACGCTGCGCGACCATCCGGTGCAGCTGCCGCACGTCGCCGCCCGCGCAGAAACCCTTGTCGCCGGCACCGCGCAGCACGACCGCGACGATGCGGTCGTCGTTGCGACAGCGTTCGAATAGCACGGCAAGCGCGCGCACCATCTCGTACGACAGCGCGTTCAGCGCGGACGGACGATTGAGCGTGATCAACGCGACGCGGTTCACCACGCGAAACAGCACGTCGTGCGCGGGATCGGTGAAGGCATCCTGGTTCGTGGCCGGCGTGCTCATCGTGACTGCTCTCCTTCAGGTTGCCATTGCGGTGCGCGCTTGCCGAGAAACGCGGCCACGCCTTCGCGCGGATCGTTCGTGTCGAACAGGTCGACGAAGCGCTCGCGTTCGACCGCGAGCGCCGCGCTGCGCGGCACGCCGCGGCGCGCGAGGCCGATCAGTTCCTTGCTCGATGCGACCGCATGCGGGCTCTGCCGCGCGACGTTGCGTGCGAGCGCGAGCGCCGCGTCGCGCGACGTGCCCGTATCGACCACGTCCTCGACGAGGCCGATGCGCAGCGCGGTCGGCGCATCGACGCGCGTGCCGGCCAGGATGATCTTCTTCGCCCAGCCTTCGCCGACGAGCCAGGGCAGCGTCTGCGTGCCGAGCCCGCACGGCAGCAGCCCGACCGACGGCTCCGGCAGCGCCATCTGCGCATGCGCCTCGGCGATCCGCAGGTCGCACGCGAGCGCGCATTCGAGCCCGCCGCCCATCGCATAGCCGTTGATCGCCGCGATCGTCACGAAGCGCGCATCGTGCAGCGCCTCGAACGCCGCGCCGAAGCGCGCGGCCATCTCGCGCGCGACCGCGCGATCGCCGTCGGCGAACGTGTTCAGATCGGCGCCGGCGCTGAAGAACTTCGGGCCGTCGCCGGTGATGACGAGCGCGCGCACGCGCGCATTCGCGTTCAGCTCGGCGACGTACGCCTGCAGTTGCCGCAGCCCGTCGGCGGTAAACGCGTTCGCGGGCGGACGCTTCAGCGTCGCGCACGCGATCGCGCCGTCGTCGACATAGTCGAGTTCGATCATCACGCGTCCTTCTTCATTGCCGGTTGATACAGGCGGATCACCGCCGAGAAATCGAGCTGGCCGTCGCCGCGGCTGCTCATCGTCTGGTACAGCTGCTGCGCGAGCGCGCCGAGATAGACGGGCTGACGCGCCTGCTTCGCGGCATCGTTCGCGAGACCGAGATCCTTCAGCATGAGGTCCGTGCCGAACCCGCCCGTATAGCCGCGCGACGACGGCGCGGTCTCGATCACGCCCGGATACGGGTTGTACGTGTCGGAGCTCCAGCAGCGGCCGGTCGACGTGTTCATGATGCCGGCGAGCACCTTCGGATCGATGCCGAGCGCGACGCCGAGCGCCATCGCCTCCGACACGGCCGCCATCGAAATGCCGAGCACGAGGTTGTTGCAGACTTTCGCGACCTGCCCCATGCCGGTCGCGCCGCAATGGACGATGTTCTTGCCCATGCCCGCGAGCACGGGTTTCACGCGCTCGAAATCGGCGTCGCTGCCGCCGACCATGAACGTCAGCGTGCCGGCCGCCGCGCCGCCCGTGCCGCCCGACACCGGCGCATCGACGAACGCGCCGCCGTGCTCGCGCACCAGCGCGCCGAACGCCTGCGCGCTCGCCGGATCGATCGTGCTCGAATCGATCACGGTCGCGCCGGACTCGAGGCCGGCCAGCACGCCGTGCTCGCCGGTCAACACCGAACGCACGTGCGGCGCGGCGGGCAGCATCGTGATCACGAATGCGGCGCCGCCGGCCGCGTCGCGCGGCGACGTCGCCACTTGCGCGCCGGCGTCCTGCAGCGCGCGCAGCGCATCGGCGCTCAGGTCGAACGCGCGCACGTCGTGGCCGGCCTTCAGCAGGTTCAGCGCCATCGGCGCGCCCATGTGGCCGAGGCCGATAAAACCGATCTTCATCGTTTGTCTCCCATCGTCGGGCGCCGCCGCTCGCGCAACGGCGCCCGCCTATCGTTTCGTCGCGTGTGCGCGCTCAATGCAGCCGGATCGTCGTGTTGACGGGGCCGGCCGTCGTGTCGTCGTCGAACCAGCGCGCGGTGACGGTCTTCGTCTGCGTGTAGAACTGCACGACCTGTTTGCCGTACGGGCCGAGATCGCCGAGCTTCGAGCCGCGCGAACCGGTGAAGCTGAAGAACGGCACCGGCACCGGAATCGGAATGTTGATGCCGACCTGCCCGATGTCGATCTCGCTCTGGAACTTGCGTGCGGCCGCACCGCTCTGCGTGAACAACCCGACGCCGTTGCCGAACGGGTTCGCGTTGACGAGCGCGATCGCGTCGTCGAGCGTGTCGGCCTCCATCACGACGAGCACGGGCCCGAAGATTTCGTGCGTATAGATCGACATGTCGGGCGTCACGCCCGAGAAGATCGTCGGCCCGATGAAGTTGCCGTTCTCGTAGCCGGGCACCTTCACGTCGCGGCCGTCGAGCACGAGCTTCGCGCCCTCCTTCACGCCCGCCTCGATCAGCGACAGGATGCGCGCCTTCGCGCCGCGCGAGACCACAGGGCCGACGTCGGTGCCGGGCTCATGGCCTGCGTTGACCTTCAGCGCCTTCGCCTTCTCGACGATGTCGGGCAGCCAGTCGCGCGCGGCGCCGACGAGCACCGCGACCGACGTCGCCATGCAGCGCTGCCCGGCCGCGCCGAATGCCGCGCCGACGAGCGCATTGACCGCCTGTTCGCGGTTCGCGTCGGGCAGCACGACCGCGTGGTTCTTCGCGCCCATCATCGATTGCACACGCTTGCCGTGCTGGCTGCCGAGCTGGTAGACGTGCGTGCCGACCGCGGTCGAGCCGACGAACGAGATCGCCTTCACGAGCGGATGCGAGCAGATCGCGTCGACGACCTCCTTGCCGCCATGCACGACGTTCAGCACGCCCTTCGGAATGCCGGCCTCGAGTGCGAGCTCGACGAGTTCCATCGTCGTCATCGGGTCCTGTTCCGACGGCTTCAGCACGAACGTATTGCCGCAGACGATCGCCATCGGGAACATCCAGAGCGGAATCATCGCGGGGAAGTTGAACGGCGTGATGCCCGCGCAGACGCCGAGCGGCTGGCGCAGCGTGTACGTATCGACGCCGCCGGCGACGTTCTCCGCGAATTCGCCGAGCTGCAGCGTGCCGATCGAGCACGCGTGCTCGACGACTTCGAGCCCGCGGAAGATGTCGCCTTCCGCATCGGGCAGCGTCTTGCCCTGCTCGGCGGTCAGCGTCTTCGCGATGCGCTGCTGGTTCGCGCGCACGAGGTCCTGGAACTTCAGCATGATCCGCATGCGCGCGGCGATCGGCGTGTTCTTCCACGTCGCATAGGCGGCATGCGCGGCCTGCACGGCCGCGTCGACTTCGGCGACGGTCGCGAACGGCACGCGCGCGAGCACCTGCTGCGTGGCCGGGTTGACGATGTCGCGCCACTCGTTCGTGGCGGACTCGACGAAAGCGCCGTCGATCAGCAGCTTGACCGTCGGCACGTCTTGCCCCGTACGGGGCGTCGGATTCGCGTTCATCGATCCTCTCTCCTTCAGCGCGCCGCCGCGCGACGTGCGCGGACGGCAGGTTCAGGCCGGCCGCGCTGCGCGCACGCGGCGCACAGCGCGCGGCACGGTCATTTCAGTTCGGCGGAAAAATCCTCTTCCCAGTATTCGCCGGGCATGCGCGCGGTCGCGTCGTCGCCGCGCTCGATCTCGCGGCGGCGCAGCTCGACGCGGCGAATCTTCCCGGAGATCGTCTTCGGCAGTTCGGCGAACTGCAGCCGGCGGATGCGCTTGTACGGCGCGAGCTTGTCGCGCGAGAACCGGAAAATCTCGAGCGCGAGCGCCGCGCTTTCCTCGTAGCCCTGCCGCAGCGTGATGTACGTCTTCGGCACCGAGAGCCGCACCGGGTCCGGGCTCGGCACGACGGCCGCTTCGGCGATCGCCGGATGCTCGATCAGCACGCTTTCGAGCTCGAACGGGCTCAGCCGGTAGTCGGACGACTTGAACACGTCGTCCGCGCGGCCGATATAGACGTAGTAGCCGTCGTCGCGGCGCATCGCGATGTCCGACGTGCGGTAGTGACCGTCGCGCATCGCGTGCGCGGTCGCGTCGCGATTGTTCGCATAGCTGGTCATCAGCCCGACCGGGCGCGCGCCGTCCGCGTCGAGCGGCAGCGCGACCTCGCCCTCGCTCACCGGTGCGCCGTCGGGATCGAGCAGCGCGATCCGATAGCCGGGCAGCGGCCGGCCCATCGAGCCGGCGACGACCGGCTGGCCCGGCGAGTTGCCGATCAGGCAGGTCGTCTCGGTCTGGCCGTAGCCGTCGCGGATCGTGATGCCCCACGCCTTCTTCACGCGCTCGATGATTTCCGGATTCAGCGGCTCGCCCGCGCCGACGATCTCGCGCAGCGCCACGTCGAACGACGCGAGCGGCTGCTGCACGAGCATCCGCCATACCGTCGGCGGCGCACACAGCGTCGTCACGCGGTACTTGACGAGCGCATCGAGCACGGCCTTCGCCTCGAAGCGCGCATAGTTGAACGCGAACACGCAGGCCTGCGCGTTCCACGGCGCGTAGAAGCAGCTCCACGCGTGCTTGGCCCAACCGGGCGAGCTGATGTTCCAGTGGATGTCGCCCGGCTGCAGCCCGATCCAGTACATCGTCGACAGATGACCGACCGGATAGGTACGGTGCGTATGCTCGACGAGCTTCGGCTTCGACGTCGTGCCCGACGTGAAATACAGCAGCATCGGATCGTTCGCATGCGTGACGGCGTCGGGCTCCAAGGCGGCGCTCGCCGCGTAGCCGTCGTTCATCGCGAGCCAGCCGTCGCGCGGCGCGCCCGCGACGATCCGCTGCGCGAGGCCGAGCCCCGGCTGCTCGAACTTCGCGGTTTCGTTCTCGTCGACGATCGCGTATTTCGCGCCGCCGATCTGCACGCGGTCGCGCACGTCGTCGGCCGACAGCTGCGTCGTCGCGGGCAGCACGATCGCGCCGAGCTTCATCGCGGCGAGCATCGCGTCCCAGAGCTCGACGCGGTTCGGCAGCATCAGCAGGATCCGGTCGCCGCGCCCGACGCCGATGCCGCGCAGCCAGTTCGCGATCCGCGACGAGCGCTCGGACATCTGCGCGAACGAATACGGCTCGCCGGTGCCGGTCGCGCCGTCGACGATCCAGAGCGCGGGCCGGTCGTTGCCGCGCGCCATCGGATCGAAGTAGTCGAGCGCCCAGTTGAACGTGTCGAGCACCGGCCATGCGAAATCGCGATAGGCGGTTTCGTAGTCGGTGCGGTGGCGCAGCAGAAAATCGCGTGCGTCCAGGAATGCCTGTACCGTCATCGTGTCGTCTCCTGTCCCATGCCGGGCATGTCTCCATGCATCGCGCGACCGTCCGGCGCACGGCCGCGCACCGGACGGTTGCTTGTCGGACGGCGCACGGTCACGTCGTTGCGTGCCGCGTTCACCGCGCTTCCCTCGTGCTCTTCAGGCCATCGTGACGGCGACCGGCGCGGCTCAAAGCTGCCGCGCGATCACCATCCGCTGCACTTCGCTGGTGCCTTCGTAAATCTGCGTGATGCGCGCGTCGCGATAGTGACGCTCGACTTCGTAATCGACGAGATAACCGTAGCCGCCGTGGATCTGGATCGCATCCGAGCACACGCGCTCGGCCATTTCCGACGCGTAGAGCTTCGCCTGCGACGCTTCGGACAGGCACGGCAGCCCAGCCGTGCGCAGCTTCGCCGCGTGGTGCACGAGCAGGCGCGCGGCGTTGATCTGCACGGCCATGTCGGCGAGCTTCTGCTGGATCGCCTGATGCTCGGCGAGCGGCTTGCCGAACTGCACGCGCTCGCCCGCATAGCGGCGCGCCTTGTCGAATGCCGCGCGCGCGATGCCGAGCGCCTGCGCGGCGATGCCGATCCGCCCGCCTTCGAGGTTCGACAGCGCGATCTTCAGCCCTTCGCCGCGGTTGCCGAGCAGGTTTTCTTCGGGAATCGCGCAGTTCTCGAGCGTGATCGGACACGTGTCCGACGCGCGGATCCCCATCTTCTTTTCCGGCTTGCCGACGATGAAGCCCGGCGTGTCGGTCGGCACCAGGAAGGCCGAAATGCCGCGCTTGCCGGCATCGGGATCGGTCATGGCAAAAACGATCGCGACGCCCGCGCGCTGGCCGTTCGTCACGAACTGCTTCGCGCCGTTCAGCACCCATTTGCCGTCGCGCAGCTCGGCGCGCGTGCGCAGGTTGTTCGCCTCGGAGCCGGCCTGCGGCTCGGTCAGGCAGAATGCGCCGATCACGCGCCCGGCGGCCATGTCGCCGAGCCAGCGCGCCTTCTGCTCGGGCGTACCGAAGCCGAGGATCGGCCCGCAGCCGACCGAGTTGTGCACGCTCATCATCGTCGCGCAGGCGGCGTCGCCGGCCGCGATCTCCTCCATCGCGAGCGCATAGGCGACGTAATCGGTGTACGAGCCGCCGAGCTCCTGCGGCACGATCATCCCGAGCAGCCCGAGTTCGCCGAGCTGCGCGACGACCGCGTCGGGCAATTGCGCGTCGCGATCCCACTGCGCGGCGTTCGGCGCCAGCACCTCGGTGGCAAAAGCGCGCGCGGCATCGCGAATCATCCGCTGGTCTTCGGTATAAAGCGCATCCATGGTGCGGCTGTCTCCTGCGGCCGCAGGGTGCGGCCGTCGTTCTGTTTCGATGCAATCAGTGTAGGCAAGCGTGCGCATCTGTTCGATGCTCGCGCCGCTCATTTACACTGAGCGTTTTTGCCATACCGGCACCGGGATGAAGCAGGAAGACAAGGGAACCGTCGCGATCGGTCTCGTCGCGTACAGCGTCGCGCTCGCCGTGCGCCGCGGCGTGGCGGCCGCGCCGCTGCTCGCGCAGGCCGGCATCGCGCCCGCGCTGCTCGAGCAGCCGCGCGCGCGCGTGTCCGCGCAGCAGTACGGCGCGCTGTGGAACGCGATCGCGCGTGCGCTCGACGACGAATTCTTCGGGCAGGACAGCCACCCGATGCGCAGCGGCAGCTTCGTCGCGATGAGCCAGGCCGCGCTGTCGGCGGCCGACGGGCTGCACGCGATGGCGCGCGCGGTGAACTTCATGCACTGCGTGCTCGACGATCTGCACGCGGAACTCGACGCGAACCCGCAGCGCGTGCGGCTGCGTTTCGTGCATCGCAACAACGGTGCGACGCCCGCGATGTTCACGTACGCGACCTATTTCATCATCGTGTACGGGCTGACCTGCTGGCTGATCGGCCGGCGCATCCCGCTGCTGCACGCGAGCTTCCGCTGCGATACGCCGCCCGCCGATCACGAATATCCGTCGATGTTCTGCGACGACATGCGCTTCAACCAGCCCGATTCGTATGTGGATTTCGATCCGGAATTCGCGACGCTGCCGGTCGTGCAGAACGCGAAAACGCTGAAGACGTTCCTGCGCAACGCGCCGGCCAGTTTCATCGTCAAGTACCGCAACCCGAATGCGCTCGCGCCGCGCGTGCGCGCCGTGCTGCGCGGGATGCCGCCCGCCGCGTGGCCCGGCGCGGCGGGAATGGCCGCGCGGCTGTACGTCGCCGAAGCGACGCTGCGGCGCAAGCTGCATCAGGAAGGTCACGCGTATCAGTCGATCAAGGACACGCTGCGGCGCGATCTCGCGTTCGAAGCGCTCGCCGATCCGACGCGCACGATCGCGGACGTCGCGGCGGCCGCGGGCTTCGCGGAGCCGAGCGCGTTCTATCGCGCGTTCCGCAAGTGGAGCGGGCGCAGTCCGGCCGAATACCGCGACGAAGTGCTCGCGCGGGCGGGCAACGCGCGGCCCTGAGTCGCGCGGCGACCGTCTTCCCGCTCTGCGCGGAAACCGCCTAATCTTTAAGCGTCGGGCCCAGCCCATTCCGCGAACCGGACGGCATGCGGCCGCGCGCCGCCCGGACGTCCCGATGCACGCTCCACGTCACGGACCGCCGCACGCCGCGCGCGGCGGCCGCCCTCGTCACCCGCTGTCCGCGCGGGTCGCGCGCGCCGCGCTGTTCGCGGTGCTGCTCGTCGTATGCGCGGCCGTCGCCGCGCCGCCGCCTGCGCCCACGCCCTCGCTTGCGCCTGCGGGCCCGGCGCCCGTGATCGTGATTCCGCTCAACGGCGCGATCGGGCCGGCCAGCGCCGACTTCGTCGTCCGTTCGCTCAAGCGCGCCGCGCGCGAGCATGCGCCGCTCGCGATCCTGCAGCTCGATACGCCCGGCGGCCTCGACACGTCGATGCGGCAGATCATCAAGGCGATCCTCGGCTCGCCGGTAGCGGTCGCGGCCTTCGTCGCGCCGGGCGGCGCGCGTGCCGCGAGCGCGGGCACCTACATCGTCTATGCGAGCCATATCGCGGCGATGGCGCCCGGTACCAATCTCGGCGCGGCGTCGCCGGTGCAGCTCGGCGTCGGCGGCGGTACGCCGGCCGCGCCGCCGCAGGCGCCGACGTCGCGCGGCGCGAGCCCGTCTTCGGCATCGGGCACGCCGACTGCGCTGCCGGCCGACACGCAATCGACCGAGATCCGCAAGGCGACGCAGGACGCGGCCGCCTATCTGCGCGGCCTCGCGCAACTGCGCGGACGCAATGCCGAGTGGGCGGAGCGCGCGGTGCGCGAGGCGGTCAGCCTGTCGGCGAACGAAGCGCGCGCGCAGCACGTCGCCGACCTGATCGCACAGGACCCGGCCGATCTCGCGCGGCAGCTCGACGGCCGCAGCGTCACGACGGCCGCCGGCACGCTGCGGCTTGCGACCGCGCACGCGCCGCTCGTCGTCGTCGAGCCCGACTGGCGCAGCCGCTTCCTGTCGATCGTCGCCGATCCGAACGTCGCGCTGATCCTGCTGACGATCGGCATCTACGGGCTGTTCTTCGAATTCGCGAACCCCGGCTTCGTGCTGCCGGGTGTCGCCGGGACGATCTGCCTGCTGGTCGGGCTGTTCGCGATGCAGCTGCTGCCCGTCAGCTATGCGGGCCTCGCGCTCGTGCTGCTCGGTCTCGGCTGCCTCGTCGCCGAAGCGTTTCTGCCGACCTTCGGCGTGCTCGGCTTCGGCGGCATCGTCGCGTTCGTGATCGGCGCGCTGATGCTGATCGACACCGACGTGCCCGGCTACGGCATTCCGTGGCCCGTCATCGCGAGCCTCGCGCTCGGCGGCGCGCTGCTCGTCGCCCTCGTGTCGAGCGTTGCGCTGCGCGCGCGGCGGCGGCCGGTCGTCACGGGCGGCGAGGCGATCGTCGGCAGCATCGGCGAAGTGCTCGACGACGGCCTGCACGCCGACCAGCCGCACGAGCCGAACGGCGCGGCGCCGCCGTCGGCGGCCGGCTGGGCGCGCGTACACGGCGAGCGCTGGCGCGTCGCATGCAGCGCGCCGCTCGCGGCCGGCTGCCGCGTGCGCGTGACCGGACGGCAGGGGCTGACGCTCACCGTCGCGCCGCTGTACGACGCGGCGCCGGCGCCGCGCGCGCCGCTTGCATCGCCACCACAGGGAGACGCTCGATGATCGGTTATACGTTCGGCTTCGGCAGCGTTTTGATCGTGTTCGTCGCGGTGCTGATCGCGTCGTCGATCCGCATCTTTCGCGAGTACGAGCGCGGCGTCGTGTTCATGCTCGGCCGGTTCTGGAAGGTCAAGGGACCGGGGCTCGTGCTGATCATTCCGATCGTCCAGCAGGTCGTGCGGATCGATCTGCGCACGGTCGTGTTCGACGTGCCGGCGCAGGACGTGATCACGCGCGACAACGTGTCGGTGAAGGTGAACGCGGTCGTGTATTTCCGCGTCGTCGATCCGGAAAAGGCCGTGATCCAGGTCGCGCGCTTTTTCGAGGCGACGAGCCAGCTCGCGCAGACGACGCTACGCGCGGTGCTCGGCAAGCACGAACTCGATGCGCTGCTGGCGGAGCGCGAACAGCTGAACGCCGACATCCAGAAGACGCTCGACGCGCAGACCGATGCGTGGGGCATTAAGGTATCGACGGTCGAGATCAAGCACGTCGACCTGAACGAGACGATGGTGCGCGCGATCGCGCGGCAGGCCGAGGCCGAGCGCGAACGGCGCGCGAAGGTGATTCATGCGGAAGGCGAACTGCAGGCGTCGGAGAAGCTGCTGCAGGCCGCGCAACGGCTCGCGCAGCAGCCGCAGGCGATGCAGCTGCGCTATCTGCAGACGCTGACGACGATCGCGGCAGACAAGAATTCGACGATCGTGTTTCCGTTGCCGGTCGATCTGCTGGGGGTGTTGCTCGAGCGGTGGGGAGGGAGGCGGGAGGAGTAACGCGGGTTCGGAGCGTGACCGTAAGTATTGGCCGACGCGGGCGGCCGTGCCGCATCGGCCGAACGGTATGAAAGGTGCCGCTGGCAGCGAGTTGGACGTATATATCGAGATCCATGCATGGCGGTACGGATCGACGATGGGCAAGAATCGAATCAGGAAGACAGCACCGGCGACGCCAACCAGAACGTACGGCAAAGTGGCGCTCAGCGCCGAGAAAACACTGCATCGCCTGTGGCAACGCGGCCTGCGCATCGACGATCGCCCCACGAATTTGCGCGTACTCCGGTCGATCGGCCATTTCCGGCTGCTGGTCTACATGCGTCGGTTTCAGAACCCCGCTACGAAGCAGTTCTGGCCCAGAACGCGCTTCTCCGACATCGCTGAGCTGTACGCATTCGATCGGCGCCTGCGCTCGATCACAATGGACGCGGTCGAACGCATCGAGGTTGCGCTGCGTGCCGCCCTCAGCAATCCTCTCGCGATCGACTACGGCAGCCACTGGTATATCGAGAGGGAGCGCTTCGTCGACCTGCGCCAGTATGCGCGCGTACTGGACCAGATTGCGAGCGAATGCGAAACCCGGAAAGCAGCGGCGCTCGCTCATTACTACCGGACCTACGCCAGACCCGACTTGCCGCCGATCTGGCTAGTCTGCGAGCGGCTCAGCCTGGGCGCGTTGTCGCGGCTCTTCAATGCGCTGTCGATACGTGACCGCAAGACCGCCGGGCGCCACATGTGGCCCGACATCCCGGACACGGTGCTCACCAGCTGGCTGCAATCGCTCACGGACCTGCGCAACGCATGTGCGCATCACGCCCGGCTCTGGGGAATGAAACTGACGGTATCGCCTCCGGCGAAGCCGGCCGCGCGCAATCTCGCCCGGTATGCAGCGGAAATGACACGGCCGGAGACGTTTTACGCGCGCGCGACGATGGTCAAGGCCTTGCTCGATCCGCTCGGCCACGGAGACGAATGGCGCGAAACGTTGCGAACTGTTTTGGCGGGTTGCGAGCACGTGGCCCCATCGACGCATCTCGGTTTCACGACCGATTGGCATTTGACGCCGGCATGGCAACAGGCGCCGGCCCGACCCGATGGGGAATGCAATACGATGCACTTTGACATCCCGACGAAAGTTCGTTAGCATCTTCGATGACAACGCTGGGGACGCCTCTCGACGATGCGCAACACCTCAGACGGCAAAAGGACGCGCAAGCGTCCTTTTTTTATTCCCGGCCGTTTTGTCCGCGTCCGTGTCCGTCTCGCAGCGCTACCTCCCTGACGCCACGATGGAGTCGATCAATTCGACTCCGCCTTCAATGTCCTCGTTACCCACGAATCGGGACACCTCCATGTGTCCGTCGTCGAACACGTCGATCTCGACACGTTGTCCGACGACCGCCACGGAAACGAGAATGGAATCGGGTCGACCGTTAGCAAGCGTCATCGGCTGAACGTGCGCTTCACCCGGTCGGCCAGCGTCCCGCCGCCCTCGCCTCTAGAGCCTTCCCTCCATTTCCCGCCTCCATTAGGACAAATCCTCACCCCGCGGGACTGGCGCGCCGCACGGAACCGCCTATGATGATTACATCAAACAATGGCACATTAAATGCTGACTGAATAACCGGCAGCGACGCACGCCACCAGTCCGTATTCCGGATCCGCATTCCCTGGAGACACCCATGTCCGCTCATCCGCTGCCGGAGGTCCATCTCGACGAGCTGCCGCAATTCCGCGCCGTCCAGCAGCTTGCGTATCGCTGCGTCGAAACGGTCGGCGGCATGCTCTATCCCGGCATCACCGAGAAGGAAGCGGCGCGCCTGCTGACCGAATGGCTGCAGGACCACGGCGTGCACGACTGGCTGCACAAGCCGTTCGCGTGGTTCGGCGACCGCACTGCGTTCGAAGGTTTCTCCGGTCTCAAACACATGGGCGGCTTCAATTTCGCGTTCTTCCCGAGCAACCGGCAGCTCGAAACCGACATGCCGGTGATCCTCGACGTCGCGCCCGTGCTCGACGGCATCGTCGCCGACGTCGGCTACGCGCACTGCCTCGGCAAGAACCCGATCCTCGAGCAGCTGCAGGACGACCTGATGGACCATCGCGACATGATCGTGCGGCTCGTGAAGGCGCGGCGTTCGATGGCCGAAGTCGCGCAGGAAGTCGACGCGCTGTGCCGCCGCCAGGGCGTCGAGCCGCGCCACAAGGCGTATCCGTTCAAAGTGCTCGCGCATCGCGTCGCGAAGATCCACAAGCTGTCGAAGCCGCGCTTTGTCGCGCGCTTCGGACTGAACGCGACGCGCAATCTGTTGATCGACCAGGGCCGCGCGGCGAAGCAGCAAGGCTGGTCGCCGCTGTGGTCGATCGATCGCCGCTCCGAGCATGCGCCCGTGCCGGGCCTGTGGGCCGTCGAGCCGCATCTCGGCTTCGCGGGCGTCGGCGCGAAATTCGAGGAACTGCTCGTGATCACCGAAGAGGACGCGTACTGGCTCGACGACGATCTGCCGCACGTGCGCCGCTGGCAGCGCCGGCTGGCCGAACGCGCGCAGGCCATCGCGACCGTGTCGGCCGCGGCCTGACACGCGCCGCGCCCCCGATCGATTTCCCGACGACGGACTCACGATGCAGCCTCTTGCCGACGAAGCGCCGCTGGCCCTGTTCGAATCGCTTCACAACGAAACCGCCGTCGCCTCCGGCGACCTGACGCTCGCGGTCAGGACCTGGGGTGATCCGGCGCGCTCGCCGGTCGTGCTCGTGCACGGCTACCCCGACGACAGCAGCGTCTGGCGGCAGGTCGCGCCGCTGCTTGCGCTCAAGCATTACGTGATCGCCTACGACGTGCGCGGCGCCGGCCTCTCGAGCGCGCCGAAGCGCACGGCCGACTACCGGCTCGCGAAGCTGACCGACGATTTCGTCGCGGTGATCGACGCGCTCTGCCCCGGCCGCGCCGTGCATCTTGTCGCGCACGACTGGGGCTCGACTCAGGGATGGGAATTCGTCACCGAGCCGCGGCTCGCCGGCCGCATCGCGTCGTACACGTCGTGCTCGGGGCCGTGCTTCGATCACGTCGGCTTCTGGCTGCGCGAGCGCCTGCTGCATCCGACGCCCGCATCGCTCGGCAAGCTCGGCGGCCAGCTCGTACGCTCGTGGTACATCTATCTGTTTCACCTGCCGCTCATTCCCGAACTCGGCTGGCGGCTCTGGCTCGGTCGCGCATGGCCGCGCCTGCTGCGCCGGATCGAGAAGACGCCCGTCGCGCCGCGCGCGACGCAGGCCGACGACGGCGCACGCGGCGTGCGCCTCTATCGCGCGAACTTCATCCGCTGCCTGTTCACGCCGCGCCAACGCTACGCGCATGCGCCGGTGCAGGCGGTCGTGCCGCTCGGCGACAAATACGTGAGCCCCGCGCTGTCCGAGCATCTGTCGCGCTGGGTGCCGCAGTACTACCGGCGCGAAGTCGCGGCCGGCCACTGGCTGCCGCTCGCCGATCCCGCGCGCTTTGCCGGTCTCGCCGAACAACTGATCGACGCGGTCGAATCGGGCGACGAGCCGCCCGCGCTCGCGAACGCGCGCCGCCGCGCGACGAGCGGCCGCTTCAGCGGCAAGGTCGCGGTCGTCACCGGCGCCGGCAGCGGCATTGGCCGCTGCGCAGCGCTCGCGTTCGCGCGCGAAGGCGCGACCGTCGTCGTCGTGGATATCGATCTCGCGAGTGCCGAACGCACCGCGCTGCTGATCG
Source organism: Burkholderia sp. BC1 (assembly GCF_052683555.1). NCBI lineage: Bacteria > Pseudomonadati > Pseudomonadota > Betaproteobacteria > Burkholderiales > Burkholderiaceae > Burkholderia > Burkholderia sp. BC1. Next base: position 16,766 of record NZ_JBQYLP010000046.1, on the reverse strand, counting down.
GACTGATCGGCGCGCAGGCGCATGCGAAGCGCGTCGACGTCGGCTCGGCCGACGAGATGGAAGCACTCGCGGCGTGGGTCGGCAGCGCACTCGGCGGCGCCGACGTCGTGATCAACAACGCGGGCATCGGCATGGCCGGCGGCATCCTCGATACGAGCACGCAGCACTGGCAGCGCATCCTGCACGTGAACCTGTGGGGCGTGATCCACGGCTCGCGGCTGTTCGCGCAGCAGATGGCCGCGCGCGGCACCGGCGGCCACATCGTCAACACCGCGTCGGCCGCCGCGTTCGGTCCGTCGCGCGACCTGCCCGCGTATGCGACGACGAAAGCCGCCGTACTGATGCTCAGCGAATGCATGCGTGCCGAACTCGCGGAGCAAGGCATCGGCGTGACGGCCGTGTGCCCGGGTTTTGCGGAGACCGGCATCATGGCGTCGACGCAATACGCGGGCGCCAACGCGCAAGACGAAGCACGCCTGCGCAAGCGCGCGACGAAGCTCTACCAGATGCGCGGCCTGAAGCCCGAAACCGTCGCGCAGGCGATGGTCGACGGCGTCCTGCGCAATCGCCCCGTCGTCGCGGTCGGCGGCGAAGCGCACGCGCTGCGCTTCGTCGGCCGCTTCATGCCGTGGCTCGGACGCATGATCGCCCGCGTCAGCATGGCATCGCATTGACGGCGCCGCACGCCGAACAGGGAGACACCGATGACCGATACCGCCGACTATCACAAGATCAAAGCCCGGCACGTGAAGTTCGACTTCAGCAACACGCCGATCACGTGGGTGCCGGGCGACCCCGGCAGTACGCACATCATCAACACGCTGAACCTGTTGTTCCCGGAAGGCGAACTCTGGTTCTGCCGCGTGTACAACAAGGCGTTGCCGCTGATCACCGATGCACGTCTGCGCGACGAAGCCGAAGGCTTCCTGCGCCAGGAAGCCGTGCATTCGCGCTCGCACGGCGGCGTGCTGAAGCACTACTACGAGCGGCACGGTATCGACACGAAGCCGTTCACGCAGAAGCTCAACCGGCTGTTCACGCGCGTGCTCGGCGAACAGCCGCTCGGACTGAAGATCGGCCATACGCGTTTCTGGCTGCGGCAGCAGCTTGCGGTGATCGCGTCGCTCGAGCATTTCTTCGGCTATCTCGGCAACTGGGTGCTCAATGCGCACGGCCTCGACGCAGGCAAGGCCGACCCGACGATGGTCGATCTGCTGCGCTGGCACGGCGCGGAGGAAGTCGAGCACCGCACCGTGGCGTTCGACATCTACCGGCACATGGGCGGCTCGTATCCGGAGCGCTGCATGCACATGGCGTTCGTGATCGTGCTGCTGCTCTACTACATCACGACGGGCGCGAAATTCATGTATCGACGCGACCCCGACGCGGGCCGCTATCCGGGCTTCGTGCTGTCGTGGTGGCAAGGTTCGCGGCGCGGCCACTTGCCGTCGTTCTGGAAAGTGATCGGCGCGGCGCTGCGCTATTTCCGGCCCGGCTATACGCCGCACGCCGAAGGCTCGACCGAACAGGCGCTCGAGTATCTGGCGCGCTCGCCTGCCGCGCAGGCAGCCGCGCATGGCGGCAACTGGCAAGCGCCCACGCGCGGCTGAGACGGCGCGCCGCGGCGGCCCCCGCCGAAATGCGTACAATCGCGGCTTCATTTCCCGGAGGTGCCGCGATGGCCATGAAGAAAACCGATCTCGAAAAGAACAAGGCGCTGAAGCTCACGCATGCGATGAAGCAGTCGAGCTCCGCGCGCTTCGGCAAGGGCGCCGAGGAAGCGGCCAAGCTCGATCGCCGCGCGCAGCGCAAGCTCGATCAGGAACTCGGCCTCGTGCCGTTCGCCTGCAAGCTGAACGCCGAACTCGTCGAACAGCTGAAGGCACGCGCCGCGACGCATCCGAACGGGATGACGGGCCTGCTCTCCGAACTGCTCGTCAACGCGCTCGCGCAACGCGACGCATAACGCACGACGCGCGTCACGTCATCTCAAAATAGTCGTTGACAACGCCGCGCGAGCGCGACACACTCGTTCGCATGCCTACGTTCAAGCTCATCGCCATCGCGATTAATTGCCCGGTGAACGCCCATCATATGGGTGCGTCACGGGAGGCGCTTGCGCGTTAGCATTCAGGCAGTAACCGCATGTCACGCAAGGCCTCGCCGGAAACGGATGAGGCCTTTTTGTTGTGGTGCACGTCATCCGTCCGGCTCAACGAATGGAGAAGACGATGGACCAGGCAAGCTCGCTGTTTGTTCGTCCCGATCGCCGTCGCCCGGACGCGATCGCATTACCGACGGTCGTGATTCGTTTCGCCGTGGCGCCGCGTACGACGCTGAGCTGGCGCGCGCCGCGCGATGCGGAGGTGCGCGCGCACGGCGCACCACTGTGGATCACGCGGCCACCGAGCGTCGACGATTACTGGGTGCAGCCCGGCGACGTGCTGCGCGTGGCGCGCGGCGAGCGCATCTGGCTCAGCGCCGACGACGATCGGCCGGCCGAAGCGTCGATCACGACCGCGTACGTGCCGGGCGGCGATCGGCTTCGGCGCGCGCTAGCGCTGACGCGGCGCCTGCTCGTCGGCCGATGGCGAACGCGTGAAGCGCGAGAATGAACGGGAATGCGGCAGGCGCGCGCTCACGCGCGCGAGACGCGGCCAGGCCGCGCAGGACAATGCGCGCACCTGCGGCGTGTCGCGTCGCAGGTGCGTGTCGAAGGACGCGGCACGCCGGTGCGTGCCGCGCGCGATTGCACGCGGGGTGCGGCCAGCACGAACATCAGGTGCTGGCGGCGAGACGCGGGCCCGTGCTTCGGGGAGTCGAATCGAGCTCGGGCTTTTGCATCGCCGACTGCGAGGTGACCCAGGGATCGATGCCCTGCTTTTGTACTTCCTCGAGAAAGGACACACGCGTGCGCCAGTAGTCCGCCTGCAGCTTCGCGTCGATCACGCGCTGTTCGGCTGCGAACAGTTCCATGCGCGCCGTCACGAGCATCGACGCAGCGGTTTTTTCCGGCGTGGGGGCGTGTCGCATAGCCCAACGGCTGATCCAGTTCAACATGCTGACCTCCGTGATAACGGACGAACCCGCATCGGGCAATCGCAATCGGCCGTGTCTGCCCGAACGCACAACGGCCGCCACCGCGCTTCACCGCCTTCGCCCATACGTACTGCAGCTCCCCCGCGCCGACAGCAACCGGCTCGGCGTATGTGCGCGGTGTATCTATCCTAGAAAGAGTTGCCGGTTTACGCGATGGCCTCTTGCATTCTTTTACATAGAAAACCACAGTCGCGTCTGCGCGTCAGATGACAGTTGCGAACGCGACGGCTTCGGCGCACGATAACGCGATGCCTGCCGAGGCCTGGACTGACGAATGGGCGCATGCACGCCGATGCGCGTGCATCGGGTGCGGCAGCGTGCGGGCGCGTGGCGTCGCACGCCCGCCTTCGTCGAGCATGCGGCGCGGGCGTTTCAGTCGCATGTCATGCGCGGAATCCGGCAGACGGCCGTTGCATGCGCATCGGCCGGCAAGGTTTCGCGGGCGCGCCGGCGCGCATCGGGTGGCTTCGCCGCTTTCTGGTGCATTTCGGCCGATCGGCGCGCTTCTCGCTCACTTCTCGCCCGCTTCTTTCGCGCTTCTCGCTTTCTTCCTTCACGCTTGTTCGCCGCTGCTCGCCTGTTTCGCGCTCCGTTCAGCCGCGATTCGTCGCCGTTCGCGTGCGCTTCGTCGCGGTTCCGGCGTCCGTTATCGCCGAACCGGTAAAATGCGCGCCTTCTTCGCGCGGCACCGCGGCTACCCGATTGCCGGGCCGCTGTCGCGAAGATGCCGATCGTGCCCCGCGACTATATCGTCGGAGCTATCCGCGCTATTACAATCCGCCGATAGCCGAACAATAGTGGCTGGTTACAGTTAGCCGCCGCACGCAGCCTTACAACAATTCGGCACGACAAGCAATACGACAACCCGACCGGAGAAACGCCTTCATGGAATCCATCAAGCGGTATTTCGGCTTCGCTGAAGCCGGCACCGACTTCCGCACCGAAATACTCGCGGGCGTCACCACGTTCCTGACGATGGCCTACATCATCTTCGTCAACCCGGCGATCCTCGGCGACGCCGGCATGCCGAAGGAATCCGTGTTCGTCGCGACCTGCCTCGTCGCGGCGCTGGCATCGCTGATCATGGGGCTGTACGCGAACTATCCGATCGCGTGCGCACCGGGCATGGGGCTGAACGCGTATTTCGCGTACACGGTCGTCAAGGGGATGGGCTTCACGTGGCAGGCCGCACTCGGCGCAGTGTTCATCTCGGGCTGCCTGTTCCTGCTCGTCACGCTGTTCCGCGTGCGCGAGGCGATCGTCAACGGCATTCCGAAATCGCTGCGCATCTCGATCACCGCGGGCATCGGCCTGTTCCTCGGCATCATCTCGCTGAAGACGTCCGGCGTGATCGTCGGCAACCCGGCTACGCTGGTGACGCTCGGCGATCTGCACAAGCACGACACGATCCTCGCGATCATCGGCTTCTTCACGATCGTCACGCTCGATCATCTGCGCGTGCGCGGCGCGATCCTGATCGGCATTCTCGGCGTGACCGTGCTGTCGTTCTTCTTCGGCGACAACCAGTTCCACGGCGTGTTTTCCGCGCCGCCGTCGATCGACGCGACGCTGTTCAAGCTCGACATCGGCGCCGCGCTGTCGACCGGCATCATCAACGTGATCCTCGTGTTCTTCCTCGTCGAACTGTTCGATGCGACCGGCACGCTGATGGGCGTCGCGAACCGCGCGGGGCTGCTCGTCGAAGGCAAGATGCACCGTCTGAACAAGGCGCTGCTCGCGGACAGCACCGCGATCGTCGCGGGCTCGGTGCTCGGCACGTCGTCGACCACCGCCTATATCGAAAGCGCATCGGGCGTGCAGGCCGGCGGCCGCACCGGCGTGACCGCGATCACGGTCGCAGTGCTGTTCCTCGCATGTCTGTTCATCGCGCCGCTCGCCGGCGTCGTGCCGGCCTATGCGACCGCACCCGCACTGCTGTACGTGTCGTGCCTGATGCTGCGCGAAATGGTCGACGTGCCGTGGGACGATGCGACCGAAGCCGTGCCGGCCGCGCTGACGGCGCTGCTGATGCCGTTCACGTATTCGATCGCGAACGGCGTGGCGTTCGGCTTCATCGCGTACGGCGGCCTCAAGCTGCTGACGGGCCAGGCGCGCACGGTCAAGCCGATCGTCTGGATCATCGCCGCCGTGTTCCTGTTCCGCTTCTTCTATCTCGGCAGCGAGTAACGGACGCCGACCGGCACGCGCCGGAGATGGAAAACGAAACGCCACCCCTCGGGTGGCGTTGTCGCTTTGGCGTGCGCAACGATGGCCGTGCCGCCTTGGGCACCGGCTACGGGCGCCGGCATACGGCGCCCGCTGCGCTCACTGCCCGGCCGGCCGATTCAGCGCGCCGTTCGCCTCGTAAAAACGCACGTAGCCGCTGCGCAGCGTCACGCATTGCGCGCGCGTTTCCGACAGCAGGCGTCGCGCCGCCGCCTCGATGCGCTCGCGATGCTGGTCGAACGCGCCGACCATATCCTCGAAGCGCGGCGACGCCGCCCCGAAGTGATCCTCCATCGCCTCGGCCGTGATCTGACATTGGACACGCTCGCCATTGACCAGCGCCGTAAACGCAAGCATCAGGTCGCGCCCCGAGTATTCGGGCGCCTCGTTCGTGAAATGGATCTGCATGGGAGCCGCCTCAGTCGTCCGGTAGAAAACGAATGACCGCGTCCGTCGTCCGCCACCGGTCGGACGAAATGGACACGGGCTCTCCGGCAGCGGCACTGCCCGCGGGGGTATGGCGCGGACAACGCATGCCGGTTGCATTCCACTTTAGACGGTTTCGCGCAGGAGGCAAAATTTACGGCGCGCGTCGCTTCGACGCGGATGTCGGGCGACCCGCGCGGGATCCGGCACTGTTTCGTTGCGCGCGTCAGTGGGGGTCGGTCGGCCACACGTTGAGCGCGATCGCGGCGGTCGTGACGCCGATCGTAATCGCGGCGGCGCCGTATCGTACGGCGTCCGCGACATCGAACAGCAGCCCGTGGATCGCGACGGCAATGCCGCCCAACATGATGAAAGTGGCGATGGCCGCCAGCACGACTCTCAGTTCCGTCCGAACCATGATGGCTCTCCCGAACGGATGCATGTCGCGTCGCATGCATGTTGCAATGCGGAACACGGCGCGTGCGTGTTCCATTTCCATCATTGCAGGTAGACGCTTAAAAGCAAGGGGAATTTGTACGCGGTCGCATGTCGCGCGGGGCGCTTGTATGATGGCGAATACCCGTGCGCGTGCGTCGATGTGTCAGGTGTGTGCCACGTGCGGGAAATCATGAAGCGCCGGTATGGGTGGAAGCGCTGGGTGGTGGCGCGCGGTGCGTGGGGCGTCGGTAAGTGGTGAAGTGCTAATCGGGGCCGACTCGCGGTGCGTGGGTCCCCAGCAAGCGCTAAAGCGCTAACCGGGGCCGACTCGCGGTGCGTGGGGCCCCTGTAAGCGCTAAAGCGCTAACTGGGGCCGACAGGAGACAAGCGATGCCTCAATCTTCCATGCTGCCCGCCACCGCGGGCCGCGTCGACCTGCTCGCGCAGGCGCACGCCCGATCGGCCGCGGTCGGCTTGCGCGCGCACGAGCGCCCCGATTTCTCGCCGCTGTCGCAGATCGCGCTGCGCGAACTGCTCGACACGAATCACGCGCTGTTCGCCCATGCACGGCCCGTGATGGAAAACCTCCACGCACAGATCGCCGATACGCAAAGCCTCGTGCTCCTCACCGACGCCGCCGGCGTCATCCTGCACAGCATCGGCGACGACGACTTCATCGAAAAAGCCAACCGCGTCGCGCTGTGCACCGGCGTTTCATGGGCCGAACGCGCGCGCGGCACCAATGCGATCGGCACCGCCCTCGCATCGGGACAGGCGATCGCCGTGCACGGCGCCGAACATTTCCTGCGCGCCAATCACATCCTGACGTGCTCGTGCGCGCCGATCGTCGACCCGTTCGGCCGCACGCTCGGCGCGCTCGACGTGAGCGGCGATCCGCGCGGCTTCAGCCCGCATACGCTCGCGCTCGTGCGCATGTCCGCGCAGCTGATCGAGAACCATCTGTTTGCGAACCAATGCGCGGAAGCGCTGCGCGTACGCTTTCATGCACACGAGGATTGCGTCGACTCGCTGTTCGCCGGACTCGTCGCGTTCGGTGCCGACGGCGGCCTGATTGCCGCGAACCGCAGCGCACAGTTTCAGCTCGGCGCACCGTTCGATGCGCTGCAGCATCAGGGGTGCGACGCGCTGTTCGGCATGCGATTCGGCGAACTCGCGCAGCAGGCCGCGCGCGCGCCCGGCGCGATGCTGCGGCTCACGCTGTCGAGCGGCGTGCGCGTGCTTGCGCGCTGCGAATTCGCCGACGCGCAAAAAACCGCCGTGGCCGTCACGCCGCCGGCGCCCGCCACACACGTGCGCGCGCCGGACCCGGAGGCGATCACGTTCGCGACGCTCGATACCGGCGATGCGCGAATGGCCGCCGTGCTCGAACGTGTCGCCAAAATTCGCGGCCGCGACCTGCCGCTGCTGATCCTCGGCCAGACCGGCACCGGCAAGGAGTGGCTCGCCCGCGCGCTGCACCACGCGTCGCCGCGCGCGGACGGCCCGTTCGTCGCGGTCAATTGCGCGGCGCTGCCCGATACGCTGATCGAGGCCGAATTGTTCGGCTACGAAGACGGCGCATTCACGGGCGCGCGCAAACGCGGCAGTCCCGGCAAGATCGTGCAGGCCGACGGCGGCACGCTGTTTCTCGACGAAATCGGCGACATGCCGCTCGCGCAGCAGGTGCGGCTCATGCGCGTGCTGCAGGAACGCGCGGTGATGCCGCTCGGCGGCGCGCGCGCAGTGCCGGTCGACGTGCGCATCGTCTGCGCGACGCACCGCGACCTGCGCGCGATGATCGCGGCCGGCACGTTCCGCGAGGATCTGTTCTACCGCATCAACGGCCTCGCCGTCACGCTGCCGCCGCTCGCCGCGCGCACCGACCTGCCGGTGCTCGTCGAGCGGATTCTCGCGCGGCTCGCACGCAGCGAACCCATGCCGCATCGCATCGCGCCCGACGTGCTCGATGCGTTCACGCGTCATCGCTGGCCCGGCAATCTGCGTCAGCTGACGAACGTGCTGCGCACGGCCGGCATGCTCGCCGAGGACGAAGACGAAATCGCACTCGCGCATCTGCCCGACGATTTCTGGCTCGACTGCGACGGCGCGCCGGCCGCCGCATCGGCTGCATCGATGGCAGCGGCTCCGTCGACGATACCGCCCGCCCCGCGCGGCACGACAACGCTGCAGGACCATCAGGCCGCCGTGATCGATGCGGCCGTTGCGCGGCACGGCGGCAACGTGTCGGCGGCCGCGCGCGAACTGGGGCTCGCCCGCAACACGGTGTACCGCTACCTGCGCCGCCACTGACCGCCGCGGCGGTGCAGGCGGCGCACGGCTTCGGGTATGCTTGGCGCGTTTCCGCCGAACCGATGCCCGCTTTACCGATGACCGATTCCGATCGCCCTCCGCTCGTGCGTGTCGAGCCGCTTGGCGCGAGCTTCGATGCACCCGATTCGCTGACGCTGCTCGAAGCCGCCGCGTTCGCGCACGTGTCGCTGCCGCGCTCGTGCCGCAACGGCACGTGCCGCAGCTGTCTTTGCCGAATCGTCAGCGGGAGCGTACGCTACACGATCGAATGGCCCGGACTGAGCCGCGAGGAAAAGGCCGACGGCTATACGCTGCCGTGTGTCGCCGTCGCGACGTCCGACCTCGTGCTCGACGTACCCGACGCCGCCCTCATCGGCTGACGCCGCTTCGTTCGCGCCACGGTCCCGGCTCGCAGCGCAGCGCCGCGACGCGCGGCATGCCGTCGATGATCGATACCCGGAGGGAGAAAGCGATGACCCAGTCACCCGATCGCATCGAAAAACAGGTCCAGCTCGCCGCGCCGCTCGAGCGCGTGTGGGAAGCCGTCAGCAACGCCGGCGAATTCGGCACGTGGTTCGGCGTCGCGTTCGACGGGCCGTTCGTCGCGGGCCAGACGCTGTTCGGCCGCATCTCACCGACGCGCGTCGACGACGACGTTGCAAAGGCACAGGAGCCTTATGCGGGGTCGGTATTCGAATTCGTCGTCGACCGCATCGAGCCGAAGCGGCTGTTCTCATTCCGCTGGCATCCGTTCGCGGTCGATCCGGCATTCGACTACGCGTCGGAGCCGATGACGCTCGTCACGTTCACGCTCGCCGAACAAGCGGGCGGCACGCTGCTGACGGTCGTCGAATCCGGGTTCGACGCGATCGCGGCGGCGCGTCGGGAAAAAGCATACGAAATGAACGACGAAGGCTGGGCCATGCAGATGAAGCTGATCGAGAAGTATCTCGCGCGATCGGCCTAGCGCGACGAGCGGGATGGCAACACGCAGTACGCAGCACGCGCGCGATCGCGGCCGCTACAGCTACCGCTACGCGGCGTACACCGTCAGCGCGTCGACAATCTCGGCGAACGACGGCCGCGCGTCGACATCCTCGTTCAAGCACGCAGCCGCCAGCGCGTCGAGCGCGGGCGCACCGGCCCACCCGCGCGGCTCGCACCGTTCGAGCAATTCGCCGAGCAGGTAGCCGAACGCGCGCACTTCCAGCCGCTCGAACAGCGCCGCACGCTGCGCATCGCGCACGTCGTAGAGCGACGCCGCGCCGAAATCGCCGAGCAATGCAGGTTGGTCGTCGCCATGCAGGATGTTGTGCGCATACAGATCGCCGTGCATGATCCCGCGCGCATGCAGATGGCGCGCCACCGACGCGATGCCGCGCGCGATGCGCAACGCGGCCGCCGGCTCGAAGCGCACATCGTCCGCATAAACGTCGCGCGTGCAGGTGGCGAAGTTCGGCGGCCCCGCGAGGTTCGTCAGCGCGGGATCGACGAGCTCCATCACGAGGCCGTGCACGCCGTCCGGATGGCCGCGCACGCGGCCGATCACCGGAATCATGTTCGGGTGGCGTCCCGCGTGCAGGCAAGCGGCCATCTCGCAGTCCGGCAGGCCGTCGCTCGTCACCGCGCCCTTGAACAGTTTCACGGCGACCGGGCGCTCGTTCATGTCGGCCCGCCACCGCGCGCGGTAGATGACGCCCGACGCGCCTTCGCCGAGCTTCCGTTCGCAGGCGAGTGACGCCCAGTCGATGTCCGTCATGCTCGCATCGGCCGATGCGGCTGCTTCCGACGCGGCACCCAACGGATTGCCGGCCACGGCCAGCCAAGCAAGGCGCGGCAAACGCAGCAGCCAGTCCGGCAGCGCGTCGAGACGGTTCGCGGCCAGACGCACGAGTTCGAGCGCCCGGCACGCGGCCATCTCGTCGGGCAGCGATTGCAGCCGGTTGCCGGCGAGCATCAGCTTCTGCAGCCGCGAGCAGTCGCCGATTTCGGGCGGCAGCGCGTCGATGGCGTTGTCGGTCAGGATCAGCCAGCGCAGCACACGCGGCAGCGCGGTGCCGGGCACGGTGCGGATCCGGTTCGCCTTGAAGCCGATCATCGCCAGTTGCGGGCATGCGCCGAGCGCGTCGGGCAACGCGGTGAAGCGGTTGTCGGACGCGAACAGGATGCGCAGCCGATGCAGCCGCGACAGATCGTCGGGCAGCGACGACAGCGCATTGCCCGACAGATCGAGCACCTCGAGCGTATCGGCAAGCTCGAAGATCTCGCGCGGGAATTCGGTCAGCCCGCATGCGAGCTTCAGTTGCCGGGCGCCCGCGAGGCGGCCGGCGCGCAGTTGTTCGAGGGTGGCGATCACGATGAAAAACGCTAAGCGGTTGCGGGGCTCGGACGAGCGATCGCGTGCATTCTACCGGCACCGCTTTCGCGTCGATGCCGCGACTGTCGCGCCCTCTTCACAAATGCGCGAGGGGGCGCTAGAATGGCGCCCCTTGCCCAGGTGGCGGAATTGGTAGACGCACTATCTTGAGGGGGTAGCGCCGAGAGGCGTTCGGGTTCGAGTCCCGACCTGGGCACCAGATACCGCACCGCGTGTTCCGAACACGCGGAAAAACCCGCGACAGCATCATGCTGCGCGGGTTTTTTGTTTCACGATGACTCCAGCCCGGTAGTTCGCTGGACTGCGCCGTAGCTCGATACAGCAGGTTTATCAATAGCTTACGCGCGTCCATCATATGCCGGTGCTTTCTGAAACTTGACCCGGTTTTCCCTCGTGCCGCTCCTATCTGGCTCTTGGAATCCGGGTCGTTCCAAGGAGTCATCATGGCAAAGATCAAGCTCACCAAGACCGCCGTGGAGGCGGCCCAGCCCCAGGCCAAGGATGTTGAACTGCGGGATACCGTGGTGCCCGGCTTCCTGTGCAAGATTACCCCGACGGGCCGCCGGGTGTTCATGCTCCAGTACCGCACGAACTCCGGCCAGCCCCGCAAGCCCTCGCTGGGGCTATACGGGGAGCTGACCGTCGAACAGGCACGAGTCAAGGCACAGGACTGGCTGGCCGAGGTTCGCCGGGGCGGCGACCCCGGCGGCGCCAAGGCCGAGGCGCGCAAGGCGCCCACGATGGCCGAGTTGTGCAAGAAGTTCATGGAGGACTACTCCAAGAAGCGCAACAAGCCCAGCACGCAGGACGGCTATCAGGGCGTCATCGACCGCAACATCATCCCGCTGCTGGGCCGCAAGAAGGTGCATGACGTGAAGCGGCCCGACATTGCCGGGCTGATGGAGAAGCTGGCCTACAAGCCGACCGAGGCGAACAAGACCTTCGGCGTGCTGCGCAAGATGTTCAACCTGGCCGAAGTGTGGGGCTACCGCCCGGACGGCACGAATCCGTGCCGCCACGTCCCGATGTACCCGCCGGGCAAGGAAACCCGGCTCATCGTGGACGAGGAAATGGTGCGGATCTTCCGTCATCTGGAGAAGCTGGAGGCGGAAGGGCTGGAGAACTACGTCATCCCGCTGGCGATCCGGCTGCAATTCGAGTTTGCCGCCCGGCGCTCCGAAATCTGCCCGCTCGAATGGAGCTGGCTGGACTTCGAGAACCGGCGCGTGGTGTGGCCCGACAGCAAGGTCGGCGGCATTTCCAAGCCCATGAGCGAGGAAGCCTATCGGCTGCTTTCGACGGCGCCGCGCCGGGAGGGCTGCCCCTATGTCCTGCCATCGCCCAACGACTCGACCAAGCACCTGACCTTTGGCGAGCACTATGGCGGCTGGTGCCGGGTGCTCAAGGCCGCCGGCGTCCCGCACGTCGGCACGCACGGCATCCGCCATCGCTCGACCACCGACATAGCCAATTCCGGCGTGCCGACCAAAGTGGGCATGAAGTTAACGGGCCACAAGACTGTGGCGATGTTCATGCACTACGTCCACACCGAGGACAAGCCGGTGCGCGATGCGGCCGAGCTGGTGGCCAGCCGGCGCCAGGCCATCACGGGCGCGCGCCAGCTTGCGGAGGCGGCAGCATGAACACGCGCCGGTCATCCGCAGCGTCGTCCGCAGCGTCGTCCGCAGCGCCTTCGGCGCTGCTGGGCGACATTCGGGCACTGATCGAGGCGGCGCGCAAGCGCGCCGCCTCGACGGTGAATAGCGAGCTGACGATGCTCTACTGGCGCATCGGCCAGCGCATCCGCACGCAGGTCTTGGACGGGCGCCGGGGCGCTTATGGCAAGGAAGTCCTGCCTACCCTGGCGGCGCAGTTGGTGAAGGAGTACGGCAACAGCTTTGCCGAGCAGAACCTGCGCCGCATGGTGCAGTTCGCAGCCACCTTTCCCGACGAGCAGATTCTCGTATCACTGATACGAGAATTGAGCTGGACGCACTTCATCGCCCTGATCCCGCTGAAAGACCCGCTCCAGCGGGACTATTACGCGCAGATGGCGAGCGCCGAACGCTGGAGCGTGCGGACGCTGCGTGAGCGCATCGACTCGATGCTGTACGAATGCACGGCGCTGTCCCAAAAGCCGGGCGAGACGATCGCACAGGAGTTGGCGAAGATGCGCGATGCGCAGCGCATGTCGCCCGCCCTAGTCATGCGCGACCCGTACATCCTCGACTTCCTGGGGCTGCGGGACACTTGGCAGGAAGGCGACTTGGAGGCGGCGATCATCCGCGAAATGGAGTCGTTCTTGTTGGAGCTGGGCGCGGGTTTCAGCTTCGTGGCCCGGCAGAAGCGCATCCAAATTGACGGCGAGGATTTTCACCTCGACCTGCTGTTTTACAACCGCAAGCTGCGGCGGCTGGTGGCAGTGGAGTTGAAGGTCGACGAGTTCAAGGCGGCTTTCAAGGGACAGATGGAGCTTTACCTTCGCTGGCTGGACAAGCACGAACGGGAGCCGGAGGAGGCCTCGCCGCTGGGGATCATCCTTTGCACCGGCAAAAAGCGCGAGCAGATCGAATTGCTGGAGCTGGACAAGTCGGGCATCCACGTCGCCGAGTATCTGACTGCCTTGCCGCCGAGGGGTGTGCTGGTGGAGCGGCTGCAACAGGCAACGCAACGGGCGCAGTTGCAGATCGAGCAGCGCAAGACCGACAACCAGTAGTCCTGTCCGAAGAAGTCGGGCGTCCCGGCGTGCCGCCGTCGCGCTGTCGTGCTGCGCATCGAGCCTCGCTGCGCGAGTCTCTCCCCATGCGGGCTTCCATCACTGACGCCTCCGGCCCGGCTCGCTGATCCGGGCCTGCGCGCTCCGCTTGCCAAAAGCCGACTGTGTGCAGTGGGCGGGTGTGGGCGGTCTTGCTGTTCCCTTCACCGTATCACGGCGTTCTCGCCGTCAAGGGCGGCGCGCGCCATGCGCGCTTGCGACCTGGCGGCCGTCTGCGACCCCTGACTGCTTGCGCTGCGCCGTGCTGGCGCCGGTTCCGGGCAATTCCGCCCGAGCAACCGGAGCACGATCATGTCGCAACTTTCCCTCTCTCTCGATACTCCGCTGATGGTGCGCGATGGCCGTGGGCGCTATCGGCCGGCGGACGCCGACCAGATTCTGGAGGCCGCGCGCCAGGTCATCGAACAGAAGATGCAGCGCGGCGAGGCGTTCACTTCGCCGGAGGCGGTGAAGGACTACCTGCGCGCCAAGCTGGCCGGCTTCGAGCACGAAGTCTTCGCGGTGTTGTTCCTCGACACGCGCCATCGGTTGATCGACTACGTGGAGATGTTCCACGGCACGATCGACGCCGCCGAGGTGCATCCGCGCGAGGTGGTGAAGCAGGCGCTGCGGCTCAATGCAGCGGCGGTCATCGTTTCGCACAACCATCCGAGCGGAAGCCCCGAGCCGAGCGCGGCCGACAAGGCGATGACCTCGCAGCTTCGGCAGGCGCTGGCGCTGGTGGACGTTCGCACGCTGGATCACATCATTATCGCTGGAAGCCGTACCACGTCATTCGCCGAACGCGGCCTGCTTTGACCTTTGGGGGCTTCGGCCCCCTTTTTGCTGCGCCCGGCGGCGCAACTCCGGCCCTCGCGGGCCTGCGCGTGCTACGCACTTGCCAAAAACAGGTGTGGTGGTGTCGGGTTGGGGGCGGTCTTGCTGTGTCCCTTCACCGTATCACGGCGTGCTCGCCGTCAAGGGCGGCGCGTGCCAGCACGCTTGCGGCCCGTGGCCGTCTTCGACCCCTGACTGCTGCGCTGCGCCGTGCTGGCGACGGTTCCGGGCAATTCCGCCCGTGCAACCGGAGAACAGTCATGCACGACAAATCACACGTTTCCCTCGAACAGCACGTTTGCTTGGTCTGCGGCACAGCGTTCGATACCGGCGCCATCCTGTTGGACAAGCGCCTGCGCGCGAGCATGGAGCGCCATACGGCAACCGGCTGGGGCCTGTGCCCCGAGCATCAGAAGCTGTCCGACGATGGCTTTGTCGCACTGGTCGAATGCGATCCGCAGCGCAGCGGCTCGCAGGCCGGCGGGCGCATGAAGCCCGAGCAGGCGTACCGGACGGGCCGGCTGGCTCATCTGCGGCGCACGTTGTTCGCTCAGGTGTTCAACGTGCCGATCGCGGCCGAGCAGGCTTGCGTGTTCGTTGAGCCCGGCGTGATCGACCAGTTGCAGTCGATGACGGCGCCGGCGGCGAACTGATCGCGCCGTACAGCCTTCGGTGCGTCGTCCCTGCGGGGGCGGCGCACCTTTTTTTCTGCTGCGCCCGTTGCCGATACCTTCGCGCCTGGTGCGCTGCGCGCTTCGCTTGCCTCCAGGGGAAAGCCCTGCGGGCTATCCCCGCCGCGCGATGCTTGGCGCCCCTCAAAGACCGCCGAACCGGCTGCGCCGGATCGGCCAGACCACGGCAATCGCTGTCGAACCTGTTTCCCAATGACTGGCGCATGAGCTTGTGCATCGAGCCGCCTGCGGCGTCTCGCCCCTGCGGGCTTCCATCGTTCCCTCGCTCCGCTCGGCTGACGCCTCCGGCCCGGATTCCTAGATCCGGGCCTGCGCGCTTCGCTTGCCGTGCGGTCGGCGTGTTGAGGGGCCGTTGCCATGTCCAGCCGTCTCCCCTGACTTCATCACCTTCACCGCGACTGTAGCCCGCGGCCGGGGGCCGTCAAGGCGCGCAGGGCCGTGTCCTCGGCTGCGCCTGCGGGCCGCACCAACCCTGCGCTTGACTCCTTGACGGCCCCCGTCCGCGCGCTCCTGACCGTCGCGGGCGATGAACTCAGGAAAGACGGTGGCAACAGGGCCAACCGGGTTCCTCGTGCCGACCGCACCGAACAGCCAAAAGGCTGGGCTTCCGAATCTAGGAATCCGGTGTGCGGTGTGAACAGCAAACCTCTTTTTGTCAGGAGAAAGACCATGCAACTCGCATCCCGTTTCGCTTCCCGCTCCCCGGCACTGCGCAGCGATTACCCACTGTCCGATGACCAAATCCGCAGGGTGGCCCCGTCCATCTTCGCCGACGCCCCGCACGAAAGCCGTTCCGAGCGATACAGCTACATCCCCACCGCGACCGTCCTGCAAGAACTGCGCGGAGAAGGTTTCGAGCCTTTCATGGTGACGCAAACCCGCGTGCGCCACGACGACCGCCGCGACTACACCAAGCACATGATCCGGCTGCGCCACGCCAGCCAGATCAACGGCCGCGAGGCCAACGAAATCATCCTGCTGAACTCCCATGACGGCACCAGCAGCTATCAGATGCTGGCCGGGATGTTCCGCTTCGTTTGCAGCAATGGCCTTGTCTGCGGCGACACCGTGGCCGACGTGCGCGTGCCGCACAAGGGCGACGTAGCCGGGCACGTCATCGAAGGCGCTTACGAAGTCCTGCACGGCTTCGACCGGGTGCAGGAATCGCGCGATGCCATGCGCGCCATCACGCTCGACGCCGGGGAATCGGAAGTGTTCGCCCGCGCTGCGCTGGCGTTGAAGTACGACGAGGACAAGCCAGCGCCCATCACGGAATCGCAAATCCTGATGCCGCGCCGCCATGACGACGACCGCCGCGACCTGTGGAGCGTGTTCAACCGCACGCAGGAGAACTTGACCAAAGGCGGCCTGTCCGCCCGCGCCGCGAATGGCCGCCGCCAGACCACCCGGCCCGTGCAGGGCATCGACCAAAGCGTGCGCCTGAATCGCGCCCTGTGGCTGCTGGCCGATGGCCTGCGCCAGTTGAAAGCCTGAATCCCCACGCGGCAGGGGCAGGCAGCAGCCCTTGCCGCTTATCTCGCTGCTGCATCCCAACCGCTAGGGAAACGCTGATCAATGGACCAACTTCCGAAGTTGCAGGCGAGAT
>NZ_JBQYLP010000045.1:0-48338 GCF_052683555.1 Burkholderia sp. BC1 | reverse complement strand
CCATGATCACGATCCGCCGAAATGCGTGATCACGTTCGCCGGAATACGCACCTCCATGCGCAACTCGTGCTTTCGGGCTTCGTCGACGAAGCCCGAAAGCACAACCAGCTGCAGTAGGACAGCCAGTCCGTGCGCCGAGCCGCGGCCCATGCGCAGCGCCTGGAATGCCGCGTGATACTGCAATGCGAGTTCCTCTGCTTTCTGCCGAGGCATCGGCAGCAACAAGGTACGGGCGAGTTTCGCATGCGCGGACGGCTGGTGTCGTCGTGATGAAGGTGCGCGTCGATTCGACATGGGGATCTCTCGTCAAGCCTCTCAATGGGCCTTACGGGCTGCTCCGAAGACACGGAGCGCGCGTAGACACCAGCGGAGCCACGTCGAGCGCTGGCCCCCCTGAGCGTTGAGATGCCGAGTGGGGATCTGCGTGCGACCTTTGTCTTCGACGATACGGTGTGGATGCATGGTGGTTTTCCTGGAGGGGAGCGAGCTCACTGTTCAGCCAGCTGCTCGAGCTCGTCTAGGTCGCCGAAGAAGTCTTGCTGCCCGGGTATCGGCGCCGGCGGCCGCCGCGCTGCGCGCGGTCGCGGGTGGCCGGCGCGCCTCAACGTTCGCGCGATCGCCTGCAGTTGCGACCACAGGTGGTCTGCCTCGGCAACCGACAACGTATCGGCCGCCAGCTCGAGTGCGCTGACGAGCGACTCGAGGTGCGCAGGCGCGGCGGCCAGTGTCGTGCGCGCATCCGTGCGCCGCTGGCCCTCTCGGTAGACCTCGAGCCAGCGCGCGAGCGCTTTGCGCTCGTCGCGGCTCAGCGCATCGAGCAGCTGGGCCGGTATCGGCCCGTCGGCGCGAAACGTGCCGAGCACGTGTTCGCGCCGACGTCCCCTGGTCGGGGGCTGTGTGGGAGGCGCGACGCGCAGCACCTTGATGAGGCGTCCCTGTTCTCGAATGAGCATCGACTCGTCTCTGATTTCACACGATCACGCCAAAGCATAGCGCAACCGCGTGTCGCGTTGATGCCGCGACACGCGGACCTGCCTATCCAGTCTCGCGGCCTTGGGGCCGCGAGAAGGGGCGCTCGCCGCGCGGCGAGCTCGTGCTGCCTCGCGTATCCGCATACCTCCAGCCCCCTGAGCTCGTCGTCCCAAACGCGACCGTAGCCCTTCTCCGTTCCCTTTCAAGGATCCGCTTCGCCGGCCGCGGCACCCGTTCGGTGCTCGCCCTACGGGCTGCGCTCCGCGTGCGGCTTTGCGTCCGTCCTTGAACGTGCCCGGCTTCGGGCTCCTTTTGTCGCGGGACGGCGAACTCAGGGGACTGGCGGCAGCAGTTCTGCCGACGTCCAGGCACCAAAGCCCGAACCCCTACGCGGGGACAGGGAATCTTGGGGCCCGGTCAGCCTGACAGCCAACCCGTTCCAGCCGCGTCAACCCTTATAGGAGAAAGCTCGTGAACAAGTTCCAGCAACGCCAGCACGACCGTCGCACGCGTCTCGAGGCGCGCGCCAACAAGGCACGCTCCGCGTCCCGGATCGCCTATACCGCTGCCAAAGAGATGGCCTCGGTCATCCCGGCAGGCCAGCCCGTTCTGGCCGGCCACTACTCCGAATCGCGAGACAGGAACTACCGCGACCGCATCCACAAGACGTTCGGGAAGTCGTTCGCGCTCGACGACCGCGCTGATGAGCTGGAACGTCGGGCGGCTGCGGTGGGTAAAGGCGGGGTCTCCAGCGATGACCCGGACGCGGTGGCAAAGCTGCGTGCGCAGCTGGTCGCACTGGAGGATCGGCACGATCGCATGAAGCGCACGAACCAACTGGTGCGTCGCGATGACCGCGCCGGTCTTGCACGCATGGGATACCAGCCCGACGCCATCGACAAGCTCTTTACGCCGGATTTCGCCGGTCGTGTCGGCTTCGCGCCGTACGAGATCACGAATAGCAGCGCGAATATCCGCCGCATTCGTGATCGGATCGCCCAGCTCGAGAAAATCGCGGCGCGCACCTCGGTCGAGCAGCAGGGCGAAGGCTATGTGTACCGCGAGGATATCGAAGACAACCGCGCCGCATTCATCTTCGACGCGAAGCCGGCGAAGAACGTCCGTGAGCTCCTGCGCCGCAACGCGTTCCTGTTCAGCCCCACCAGATCTCCCAATGGTACGTCGGCATACGTTCGCAAGCTGACCCCGGCTGCGATCAGCACGGCGGCTTGGCTGCGCCCGCAGATCGATCAACTTCTCGCTGCTTGCTAACCCACGCTCGGCCCGCGCGAGCGGGCCACGCTATCCGGAGAAAAACCATGGATATGACCCGAACCTACAACGTATTCACGATGTGCAGTGGCTTGGGCGGTGGAGCCAAGGGCTTCCAAAAAGCCCAGTCTCGAGTGGGGGAGCTGATCGCGAATTGGCGCTGTATCGGCGGCATCGACAACGATCCCGCTGCATGTCGCGACTTTCGTACGATTGCCGGCGTCCCGTGCACGCTCATGGACCTCTTCACGCGCGAGCAGTACACCGCGTTCCACGGCGTCGAGCCGCCTGCCGGCTGGCGCGAGGCCACGCCCGAAGACGTGCGCCGCGCGGCCGGCTACCAGCATCCGCACTGCGTGTTCATTTCGTCGCCGTGCAAGGGCGCGTCCGGCCTGTTGTCGGAAACGCTCAGCCGCACGCCGAAATACCAGGCGCTCAACGAACTCACGCTGCGCTGCGTTTGGCTGATGTGTGAAGCGTGGAAGGACGACCCGGTCGAACTCATCGTGTTCGAAAACGTCCCCCGGCTCGCAACGCGCGGCCGCCACTTGCTGGATCAGATCGGGCAGATTCTGCAGCACTTCGGCTATGCGAAGAACGAGACGAGTCACGACTGCGGCCGCATCGCGAAGCGCGGGATGGCGCAGAGCCGGAAGCGCTTCCTGCTCGTCGCGCGGCATACCGAAAAGGTACCGGCGTTCCTGTACGAGCCGCCCCAGAATCGCCTTCAGGGCGTCGGTACGTTGCTCGGCCGCATGCCGCTGCCGGGCGACGTCGAGGCCGCCGGCCCGATGCATCGCGTGCCCTCGCTGCAGTGGAAAACATGGGTGCGCCTCGCCTTCGTCGAAGCCGGCAGCGACTGGCGCAGCCTGAACAAGCTCGCGGTCGAGAACGGTCAGCTGCGCGACTACTTGATCGTGCCGGACATGCACAACGGCGTGCTCGGCGTGAACCGCTGGGAAGAACCGTGCGGCGTCGTGGCCGGCGCGAGCCGTCCGGGCAACGGGAGCTTTTCGGTCGCCGACCCGCGCGGGCCGGCCGACGCCGCGCAATACCAGCAGTACGGCGTGCTCGACTGGAACGACCACGCCGGCACGATCACCGGTCAGAAGTCGCCCGGGCAAGGCACTTTCAGCGTCGCGGACCCGCGCCACCAGGGCCCGGCGAAGCACAACAACGAATTCCGAATCGTGCCCTGGAGAGAAGCCGCCGGCGCGGTCACCAGCGCACACGGTACCGGCCAGTGCGTTCAAGATCCTCGGCCACCGGCCGGCCCCCTGTTCAGCAAGTACAAGGTGACCGAATGGACCGGCCACGCCGGCACTGTTATCGGTGGCGACGATCAGGGCGCGTATGCGGTTGCCGACCCGCGCTCGAGCACCGGCTTCGAAGGCGCCGGCAAGTACAAGGTGACAGCCTTCGACGAGCCGGCCGGCACGGTCATCGCGCGCAGCGACAGCGGACAAGGGGCGTTCGCCGTAGCTGACCCACGACCGGGCATGCGCCGCGAGCGGGGCGACGCCTACCTCACCGGCGGCCACTACGGCGTGGTCGGCTGGGATCAGCACAGCGGAGCCGTATCGGCCGCCGCCGGCCACGACAACGGCCGCTGGTCCGTCGCCGATCCTCGTATGCCAGCGGCGACCGAGAAGACCGTCGCGGTGATCCGCGCACTTGATGGCACGTGGCACCGCCCGTTCACCACCCTCGAGCTGGCGGTACTGCAGTCCCTAGTTGATCCCGAGCAGACCTGGATCGATGCCGAAGAACGCGACTGGCACCGCAAGCAGATTGCGGCGACCGGCAATGTGTTCGCTGGCCACTTCAAGCTGGATGGCGACAGCGATCAGGCATGGCGCGAGCGTATCGGCAACGCGGTGCCGCCTGATGCCGCGGAAGCGATCGCCGAGGTGATGGGCACCACACTGCTGCTCGCCGAATCCGGCGAGACGTTCCAGCTGTCGTCGACGCCGGTTTGGGTGCGTCCGGTTGCGATCGCGCTGACCCTGCCCGGCAGTCTGTAGCGGCCTGTGACCTACGAGCGGCCCGCCGCGGCGGGCCGCATTCTCCGAGGATTCGAGATGAAACAGCACTGCATTCTGTCCCGAGACGAAGTCGAAGCGGTCGCATGGTGGTCGAACAAGGAAGTCAAGGTCTGGGCGGTCGACATCGCGGCCGGGCGCGAACGGCGCCCGGCGTATCGACATACCTATTACGCTCGCGCCCGCACGGCCGACCAGGCGTTCGAGTGTGTGAAGCAAAACCTGCACATCCGGGTGCCTGGTGCGCGGTATCGCGCACGCCTTGCCGGCCCGCGCGAGCTCGGCTGTCACGAAGTGGCAGCCGGGCCCACGCCGCTGGTGCGACACACGATGGCAGTCGGGTTCGATCATGTTGGGTCGTGACGGGCGTTAGCCGGGCGAAGGATGTGCTATTCCAGTCACGCGGCCTTGAGACCGCGAGAGGGGCGCTTGCCGCTGATGAGCCCGCCCTGCTTCGCGTATCCACATGCCTTCGGCCGCTGTGCTCCTCCGTTCCACACGTTCGTGTGGGATTTGCGGCCGACCCTGGGCGCCTCCCTTCGCTTCGCTACGGGCCGGGCTTTCGCGCTGCGCGTCGAGCCTCGCTGCGCGAGTCTCGCCCCCTTCGGGCTTCAATCCCTGACGCAAACGCGACACCCCCTATACAGCCGGGGCTCCGCCCCGATTGGGCGCTCGCCGCGCGGCGAGCCGGTGCTGTCTCAACTTTCCGCATACCGCCAGTCCCCTGCGCTCGCCGTCCCAAACGCGACCGTAGCCCACCGTCGTTCGCATTCAAGGGTGCGCTTCGCCGGCCGCGGCACCCGTTCGGTGCTCGCCCCTCGGGCTGCGCTCCGCATGCGGCTTTGCGACCGCCCTTGAACGCGCCCGCCGGCAGGCTCCTTCAGTCGCGGGACGACGAACTCAGGGGACTGGCGGCAGCAGTTCTGCCGAAGTCCAGGCAGCACCGGCACAACCCCTACGTGGGGACTCGGAATCTTGGGTCCCGGTCGGCCTGAAATGCAACCCAACAGATGTCGGAGGTCACGATGGAAGCGAACCGACTGCACCATTGGATAGTAGTCCTGCAGTGTGCGTACATGGAATACACGTACACGCCATGGGATGGACGCAACTACTACCGACGCACGGTCGACTACCGCCACGTCGTCTGGTGTTGACGGACACCGTCGATTTCCATCTGCCTCGCATCTGAATTTTCAACGGAGAAAGCCATGAAACTCGCAACGACGTTCAGCCGCACTGCCCCAGTCCTTCGTTCGAACACGCCGCTGGATGACGATCAAATCCGGCAGGTCGCACCATCGATCTTCGCGGCCGACAAGCACGACTCCCGGTCGGAGCGTTACACGTACATCCCGACTATCGAGATCCTGACGAAGCTGCGTGAGGAAGGGTTTCAGCCCTTCATGGTCTGCCAAACGCGCGTGCGCGACAGCGGCAAGCGCGAGCACGCGAAGCACATGCTCCGCCTGCGTCATGCCACGCAGGTCACGCAAGCCGACTCACCGGAAATCATTCTCCTCAATTCTCACGATGGTTCGAGCAGCTATCAAATGCTGGGTGGGTACTTTCGCTTCGTCTGCGAAAACGGCCTCGTGCTCGGCGACACGACGCACGACGTGCGCGTCCCGCACAAGGGCAACGTAGTCGACGACGTCGTCGCGGGCGCTTACGACGTACTCGACGGCTTCGACTTGATCCGCGAGGTCAAGGAAGGGATGACTGAAGTGCAGCTCGATGAGCACGAGCAGCACGCTTTTGCCCGAGCCGCCCTCGCCTACCGCTACGACACCACGATTGCGCCGGCGCCGATCACGGAAGAACAGGTACTCCGTCCGCGCCGTACCGCGGATGCCGGTAACGACTTGTGGACGACCTTCAACCGCGTGCAGGAATCCTTGATTCGAGGTGGGCAACCCGGCCGGACCGCGACTGGCCGCCGCACTCGCACGCGGGCGGTCACCGGCATCGACCAGGACGTCAAGTTGAACCGTGCGCTTTGGGTTCTCGCCGACGCGCTGCGCACCCGTAAGAGCTAAGCCCCACGCGCCGGCGATTTCCGTCGGCGCCTCTCCGAACGTTGTCGTGTTCCATTTCTATCGAGGTCGATCATGATGCTTGCCACCGGAAACAACCTCTCCCGCTCTACCGAATCGGTGCGTGCCCGCACCAGCTTTGGCGACGCGACGCCGCCGAAGGTCATCGCCGATACGCTCAACCTCATCGAAACGGCTCAGCTGGTACAGACGATTCTTGGGGAGGCATTTCCCACGACGTCGTTTGCGATCGCCGTCACGAAGAAAGCGATCGGCTCGCACCTGACCGTCGATTGGACCGACGGCCCGCGTGACCTGCAGGTGGCTCGGCTCGTGTTGCCGCTGCAAGCCACACGCGTGGTCGACGGGGGGAAGGTCAAGCGGGTCGAGCACTTCATGCTGACGTCGGCCGGCCGGTTGACGGTTCACTTGGCTGCGGACCGCATCATCCTGTCGAGACAGTTCAGCGATCACGCAATTGCACATGCAATCGAGCGCCTCGCGGTGCGCTACGCAGACTTTTTGGCACCCGACGTCCGGGCGGCTATGACGGTTGAGGATTATCGCGCGGGCCGGCTGCAGCTGCTCGAGATCGTCGGCGTGCACCGGGCCGGCAGCCGTCGATCGGGAGCCAACGTACAGATGGACGTCGACGCGATGCTTGCGGAAACCACAGACGCGCACGGGTTTCCCCGGTCGGTCACGGGCGCACGGCTGTTTGTGCGGCGCGACACCCACTGACCACGGAAGCCGAGCGCTATGGAAACGGTCGAAATGTTCCTGCAGGCGGAACTGCGCCCCACCGTCGATCAGCGCGTCGAACGCGCGCTCGAGGCGCTCGGGGCGCTGTTTTCCGCGAATCGGATGGTGATTTGCCAGTTCAGCGCGGGCAAGGATAGTGGAGTCGTAACGAGCCTCGCGCTGGACGCAGCACGCCAGCATGTTGCCGGCGGTGGCCAGCCGCTTGTCTGCGTGATTACGGCCGACACCCTGGTCGAGTCGCCCGAGATGGTTGAGCACGCGCGTCGGGAGCTGGGGAAGATGGAGGCCTATGGCCGGTCGCACGGATTCGAGGTACGCGTGCTGGTTGTTGCACCGTCACTCGCGACGTCCTGGCAACTGTCGGTCCTCACGGGCCGGGCCCTGCCGAGCTACGCCGGCACGAATTCGGACTGCTCAGTCTCGTTGAAGATCGAGCCCAGCCGCGTCGGTCGCAATCAGTTATATCGCGAGGCACGGAAGGCCGGCTATGCAGAACCCGTGGTCCTGCTCGGCACCCGCTTCAACGAAAGTGAGCGCCGCAAGGCGAAGATGACCGCCCGTGGCGATCGCGCCGATACGCCGGTCCGCAACAGCGACGGCGAACTCACCCTCTGCCCCATCGCCGACTGGTCGACTGAAGATGTCTGGGAGTTTATCGGCGAAGTCTCGTCCGGGCTGCGCCTGACCTACACGGACTTCGAAGAGACGAAGCGGATCTACGCGCATGCCGGCAACAGCAGCTGCGCGATCGTGTCCGATCTCACGTTCGAGGAGGCGTCCGCCGGCAAGCGTGTGCGACGCGGAAACTGCGATGCGCGCACCGGCTGCTGGACCTGCCAGCAAGCCGATGATCGTTCGCTCGCCGAGATGATCCGCTTCGATGGAGATCGGTACGCCTACGCGCGCGGCCTGCAGCAGCTGAACCGCTTCATCCGCGCGATCCGTTACGACTGGTCGCGTCGAAATTGGGTCGGTCGCACAATCCGTGCAGGGTACATCTGCCTCGAACCGGATACGTTTGGTGCGGCTACCGTACGGGAGCTCGTCCGGTATATGCTGACAATCGATCGTGACGAGAGGATCCGCGCTCGACGCGCTGGAACGCAACCGAAATTCCAGACCTTGCCCCTGCCGATGATGATTGCCGTTGACGCAATGCAGTCGCTGCAGGGACTCGCGGCCCCCTTCGCGATCTGGGCCGACTACCGGGACATCTGCGAGCGTGGCGTGAGTAATCCCGTACCGGAAATCGCACCGGCCGCGCCGGCACCGTTGCCCGAGCCGCTTTTTCTGAAGGTCGGCACCGAGTGGGACGATACGGCGGATCAGTGGACCGGGTTTCGAGATCCGCTGATGGAGGCTTTGACGGAGCGCTCGCCGTGCGCGCCGACAGTGTTGGACCTGGGTGATGGAAAGAGCACTTGGCGCGTCCGCACCGGCGATCGCTTCGACGTCGACCTCGAGTCGGCCGAGATGATCCTGGAGTTCGAAGCGGATCGCCTCGCGGCTATGCACGACCGCGGCTTTCATCCCGGCGGGATCACGACCGGCTATCGGTGGTACCTGAACTACGGCGCGCTCACCCTCTCCCATAAGCAGCAACTGAAGCACGATGAAGTGGCCCGTCGCACCGACTTCAAGGATCGGCTCGGACTGAACCTCGGGCACGACGTCGAGCAGCTCCTTGCCTACGGTGTGCGCTTTAGCGAACTTCCCGAGGAAGCGCGGCGGGCTTGGGCGCATAAGGCCACGACGGATGGTGCACAGACTTCCTTGGCGTTCGAGCTCGAGGCGTAGTAGCTGACGCTGATTGGTGATCAACCAACTCGGTTCTCCCATTTCCACGATCCCAATTTTGCGCGGCGGCCGCTTCGCGGCCGCGACACGGAAATCGCGATCGCGCTCGGCGATCTGCGTCCGCCGTCGCGCTCATGTCCGTGACGCAACACCACTCCCGCGCCCGGCGCCTACGCGCTAGCCAAGCGCCTCGCATTCCTTCCGCAGTCGACCTTTGAACCCGGAGCCCACGTTCGCCCGCCGTAGCCTGGCGGCCGGACCATTGCGCCGCGCGCGACGAGTGTCGCACGGCGCCCTGCTCCTGCAAGGGGCTTTCGCGGCATATCCTCGCGCGCTTCGCGCACTCCGGTATTCCACGGTCCCCTTGCCCGCCATTCTCCCGCGGGCGCTCGCCAGCTCCGGGTAGCACGGTTTGCGAGCCGCATCGCTCCGGCTGCCCTTATCTCAACTCTATGGAGCTGACCGTGAGCTATTTGTACAACGGCGACTGCCTGGTCGCCATGCCCAAACTCGCCCCTGAATCCGTCGACTGTATCGTCACGGACCCGCCCTACCTCGTCAATTTCCGCGACCGGAGCGGCCGCTCGATCGCGAACGACGTAAACGGCGACTGGCTGGCGCCGGCGTTCGCCGAAATGTTCCGTGTGTTGAAGCGCGACGCCGTGTGCATTTCGTTCTACGGCTGGAACAAGGTCGACCTGTTTTTCGATGCCTGGAAGGCGGCCGGCTTTCGCGTGGCCGGCCACTTCGTCTTCACGAAGTCCTACGCGTCCAAGGCCGGCCTGGTGAAGTACCAGCACGAATCGGCCTACCTGCTCGCCAAGGGGCGGCCCGCGGCGCCGGCCGCGCCGATCGCCGACGTCATGCCGTTTCCGTACAGCGGCAACCGCCACCATCCGACCGAAAAGCCGGTCGCCGCGCTGCGCACACTCATTTCCGCTTTTACGCAGCCCGGCGACGTCGTACTGGATCCGTTCGCCGGCTCCGGCTCGACGTGCGTTGCCGCCCGCGAGCTCGGGCGCCGGTATATCGGCATCGAACTGGACGCGACCTACTTTGCGGCCGCCAAGGCGCGCCTGACGGCGCCTGTTGCCGGCGCCGCTTTGGCCGCCGCCTAAGACCCGAACAGAGGACTTTCACCATGCGACTGATCGTTTCAGCCTATTCCGGTCTCGAGCAGCTCGACCATCCCCGCACGAACGAGAACGGCGACCCCGTGGACGTGTTTTGTGTTCGCCTCGACGCCGCGGCGCGGTTCCCACACCGCGCCAGCGACCTGGACATGGCGCGTATCTACCGGTATCGCAATTCCTTCGAATTCAGCGCCGGCACCTACGTTATGCACGACATTTTCCGCGAGCGCCTGGCCGAGCTCGCCGATTACCCGGCGATCTCGATCGGCGCCACGCGAATCTGCCATACGAACGGCGCTATCGCAGCAAAGGACGGCCCGTTTAAGGAACTGATCGATTTCTCGATCACGTCGGGAACGATCGGGTCGCGGACTTCCGCGAAGCTGGCCGACGATTTCAGCCGGTTCATCGGAGCGATCGACGCTGACGTTGATCACCTGTTCGCCGAGCTGTACCGCAACTGGTATTTCGCATTCTGCCTAGCCGAAAACTGCGGCGCAGTGCAGCTTTCTTGACCACACGAGCGCCGGCCGCTCGCCGCGGCCGGCACACCAGGAGAACAGCATGCCCCGTTATTTGATTGACGCGATTTTGGCCGCGATCGCAGCAAACGCCTTCGGCCCGGAGATCTCGGACGTGTGGGAATCCAACACGGAAATTGAAGTGCTGCCGGCGTCGTTGCGTTACGCGATGCTGGAAGCGTTCCAGGCCGGCCAGTGCGCCCGGCGATAAATTCATCCGCCGACGCCGGCGCCGGCGTTGCCGGCAGCCGGCCGTTTGCGAGGCTCCCATGACGAAAAACGAAATCGAAATGTTGCTTTTCGCGATCGCACGCATGCATCTGCGCATCGACACACTCGAAACGCGCCACAGCGACCGGCTGGACTTTCACGATTGCGCGGTCTGGTGCATCCGCGACGCGCTCGCGGCGGCATTCGACGCCGGTGTTGTTCACGGCCGCGGTAATGCTGCGACCTGACGTGCGGCCGCCGGCGCGCGCCTGGTGCCGGCGGCGATCTCCAATCGATCATGTTCCACCTCCGGCCTGAACCCGCGGGCCCGGCCGGCGACTGGAACGCGGAAGGCCGTTTCCGTACCGCGAAATGTTCCACTGATACGGGGCGGCCCACCCCGTCCGCATCGAGCGGCCGGCGCGGGCGGGGGACCGCTCGCCCCAGCTGGCCGCGGCGGATCCGCGCCGTTCCGATTATCCAGCCGGCGCGCGGCACCTTGCGCGCCCGGCTTCGCCAGGCACGCAAGCCGCACGCACCCGCGCGCCAGAGATACGGGCTGTCCGCTCCTGGGGCTCGGCCGCCGCTGGCGTCCGGCCCCGGCGCTGGCCGCCCCGCCAGCCGCGCGGCGAGCCGCGCGGAGTTCGCGCTCGGGCCGCGCGTGCGGCCCGGCGCCGGCGACGTCCGGGCTTCGGCAGCCGTCCCCGCGTTCCAGTCTTCCACCGTCGGCGAATCAGCTGCCATCGGGCCGCCTCATCCCGACGCATAGTGCGGCCCGCCGTCACCGCAAGGGTTCGCGTTGCCGCGCGCGGCGCCCGGTCGCCCGGCCTGGCGGCCGAGGCGCTGCGGCCTTGCTCGCGCCCTTGCAGTGCCTGCGCGTCCGCACTCCCCATGCGTCGAGGCGGCTCCGAATGGCAGCTTTTTCCACCCCGACGTAAAGGAGGCTTGTATGAACGCAGTGACCACCGAGATCCCGGCCCTCGCCCACGACGCGGGCGTTCCCCCCGCACCCCCCGAGGCTCACCGAACGGCAGACGACCTGCGCGACATTCCGCTTAAACGGCTGGTCGCGTCCCCCTACAACGTGCGGCGCGTGCCCCCGACCGGCATCAAGGAACTCGCGCTCAATATCTGGAAAGTCGGCCTGCTTCAAAACCTGATCGTGCACCCGATGAAGGTCGGGGCGAGGAAGGCGCAGACGTTTGGCGTCGCTGCTGGCGGCCGCCGTCGCCTCGCGCTCGTCTACCTGCTCGAACACGACTACATCCCCGCCGACCACCCGGTGCGCTGCAAAGTGGTGCCGGTCGAGGATGCCGTGCTGCTGTCCGCGACCGAGAACGAAATGCGCGAGCCGATGCACCCCGCCGACGCGTGCGAGGCATACCGGATTCAGGTTGAAGCTGGCCGGTCGATCGAGGAAATCGCCGACCTGTACGGCGTGCACCCGAAAACCGTGCAGCGCCGCCTCAAGCTCGCGCGAGTGTCTCCGAAGCTGGTCGACCTGTTCCGCACCGGAGAGATCAAGCTCGACCAAATGCAGGCGGTTGCGCTGTCGGACAGTCACGACGAGCAAGAGGCCGCGTGGTTCGACGCCGAGCCGTACAACCGCGACGCGCACGCGATCCGCCGCCGCTTCGTGCGCGACGAACAGTCGTTCGTGAGCAACCGCGTCGCGAAATTCGTTGGCGTCGAGGCGTTCGAAGCGGCTGGCGGTGCAGTGCGACGCGACCTGTTCTCCGCAGCCGAGGATGCGTGGTATCGCGATCATGCGCTGATGCTGCGCCTCGCGACCGAGCAACTGGAAGCACTCGGCGCGTCGGTGCTGGCCGAAGGCTGGGCATGGGTGAAAGCCATGCCGGAACGGGACCATGCCGCGCGGTCGCAATTTCGCCCGGTGCTGCCGCGTCGAACGGAACCGACAGACGAGGTTGCGAAAGAACTGGCGGCGATCGATCAGCGGCTGGCCGAACTTGCTCAATTTTGGGATGCCGACGAGAGAGACGACGATGTCGCCGAGCGCGTCGAGGCGGAAGAAGAAGCGCTGACCGTGCGTCGCGACGAAATCGAAGAGTCACTGCTCGTCTACCATCCCGACGACATGGCGCAGGCTGGCGCGCTTCTCTCGCTCGATGCGAACGGCGAGCCCGTGATCGAGCGCGGACTCGTTGCGCGTGAGCCGGTTGCAGCCGCGACGACCGAAAGTGGCGAGAATGGTGACGACGATGACGACGACTCGTCAGATGGTCAGCCCGCGCGCGTCGGCGCGTCGGCTGTGAAGCCCGCGAAGGGGCCGCACTCCGAACGGCTGACGCTGCGCCTGAACGCGCATCGCACGGCGGCCGTTGCCGCCGCCCTCGAGCAGCAGCCGCACGTCGCGCTCGCCGCGCTCGTGCACCGGCTGCTGGCGGGCGAGTACGGCCACAGTACCGAAGGGAGCGCGCTGGACGTGACGTTCCGTGACCACTCCCACAACCTGACGAAGCATGCGCCGGAACTGGACGACGACCTTGCGTTCACGATGCGGCGAGAGCAACGCCGGGTTTGGGGAGGCGTCATCCCGAATGACAGTGACGCGCTGCTGCGCTGGCTGATCGAGCAGACCGACGAGCGCCTGCTGCTGATCCTCGCGCAGTACGTCGCGGCGAGCGTGGACAGCGTGCGCCCGGATGAGCGGCCGCACGCGATCAACGCACTGATCCCGGCGCTCGGGCTGAATCTCGCGGATGCGTGGCAACCGACGAAGGCGGGCTACTTCGACCACGTTTCGAAAGATCGGATCGTGGACGTCGTGAGCGCGGCCGCGTCACGTTCCGATGCGATGCGCGTGGCGAAGCTCAAGAAGGGGGACGCGGCGACCGAGGCCGAACGGCTGATCGCGGGGCGCGGTTGGTTGCCAGAGCATTTCGCGAAGACCGAAGTCGTGCGGATGAAGCTGTGGGACGTTCCGGCGAAGGCGTCGCATGCCGACGAAAGCGCCGAGGAAGCGGAGGCCGACGAGCCTGCGTTGGTTGCGTCGGCCGACGACGTGAGCGACGGCACGGTCGTAGCGGAAGGTGAAGGCATGCCGCCGCGTGATTGACCTAATCGACGCCAGCGGGTGCGCCGCGCCCGCTGGTGCGGTGTGCCGGTCAGTGTTCTTCGGCGGGCCGTCCGCAGCATGATGATCTACTCCCGAAAGTTCTCACTTTCCGATTCTCTGCCGCTCCCGTAAAGGATCACCTTTCCGATGCTGCGCATGCGCGCCCGTCGCTGTGGCGCATGCGCTGGCGGCACTTCCCTGACTTGCTGCTCGGGCGTCTCCCTCCGCTTCGCTCCGGGCCGGGCTTTCGCGCTGCGCGTCGAGCCTCGCTGCGCGAGTCTCGCCCCTACGGGCTTCAATCCCTGACGTCTGCGCGCCGTGCCGGCGCTGCGCGCTTCGCTTGCTCGTGGAGTACGTGCCCGCTACTCGCGGGCGGACAGCAGGTCTAGCGGCCGGCTACGCCGGCCGAGGGGGCGCGGGACCGGCTGCCCCGCGCCGTGTGCGCGATCCGGCCGGGGAAACCGCGTGGTTGCGCTCCATCCTTTTGCGCCGGGTTAAGCGCGTGGATCTGCCATTGGGAGCCGCCCCTTTTCGACGCATAGCGCGGGCAGGCACGGGCGCAAGGGTAAAGGCTGCGCTTCGCTCCGCCCACGTCCTCACCCGTTCGGTGCTCGGCTACGCCTGCGCTCCGCATGCGGCCTCCGGGCGCGCCCTTGCACCCGTGCCTGCCCGCGCTAAACCCGCGTCGAGGCGGCTCCCAATGGCAGATCCACAACCCGACACAAAAGGACGAAATCGTGAGCACAACCACCCCCGACCGAATCACGCACACACGCGCGGGCGTTCCCCCCGCACCCCCCGAGGCTCACCGCCAGGCAGGCATTCGACACACGAAAAATCGCCTGCGCGTGACCGCCGCGCACTGGCTCGGCTGCCCGGTTGATGCCCCGTTTCGAGTTTTGTACCGCTGGACCCGCCCTGATGACGACGCGCGCGCCGTGCGGCTCGAAACGAGCATCGACGGTCGCGCTCGGCGCATCACCCTGTTTCGCCTTTCGTCCGGCGCGTGGTCGCCGGTTTGGCAATGACCCGGAGATTCACGATGAGCTACGAGACTGACGAACTGATGATCGAAGGTATCACGGAAGGTTTTTTCGCGATTGCGCGCTGCGAAAGTGCTGCGCCCTCCATCGCGGTACATCATGGCGACGACGGCGAACTGGCATTTTCGCTGCCCACGATCGACTGGACCGCGTGGCAAATCAATGTCGCGATCAAGGTCTACGAAAAGGCGTACGCACGGGGCGAGCGCTACGGCGCTGCGAGCGCTCAACGCGTCATCCGTGAAGCACTCGGCATCTTCCATTGACCATTTTGCGGGCGCGCCGACGCTGGCGCGCCGATCGGAGCGAACCGTGAAATTTGATCGCACTCCCGTCGACAGTTTCGATTTTGCCCTCGAAGCGCGCGCGCAACTTACGCTGTTTCGCATCGCTGCAACTGCCGGCAACGAAGATAAGGCCGAGCAATACCTCTGGGATGCTGAAATCTGCGCCCGCGCGAGCGGAGCACGTGCATGCCTCGAAGGGGCCGACATGTCGCTCTTGCTGGCGGGCGAGCCCAGTCTGATTCCGCATTGGGATGACGGTTTCGAAGCCGAGGAACGCGGTCGAGTCGTTTGGTTCGGGGAATGGCTCAACGACATGGACGGGTTGAACGAAACGCGCCCGAGCGTAAGCCTTACCCGGGACGGCTATGTCCCTGCCCTCGAAGTCTCTCATCGGGGCGGCGATTGCGAGCCGAACGCCGGCCATCCGCGCGCGACACTTCAGGAGGCAATCGGTGCCGCCAAGGAAATGGAATCGCGCTGGCACTTCGACGAATGCATCGACTAACCTGCGTGCGTCGCGAACACGGCGCACGTCACGGAGCGAAAGCGATGAACATCACCACTGTTTTGCATATCGAGCAGATCCAGCGCGCGATCAACATTTGGCGCGCCCGCAAACCGAGCGTCGAAGGCGATCCGATCCTGTGTCGCGAAGCGCGGATTCTTGCCGAACCCTACGCGCTGATGATCGTGAACGGCGCTACACAGATCGACGCGACGCACCTGTCCGACACGCAACGCGCCGTGTTCGACGGCGCGTTTTCGCAATAACGCGTCATCGACGCAACCCGCGTCCGTTATAGCGGGACTTCACGAAGGAGATTTGACATGCGCGCTCAGTGGGCGATCACCTACAAGACAGCGACTGGATTCGACGTCGAGATCATCGACGCATGCAGTTACGAAGAGGCTTGGACCCGTGCGGAATCGCTCTTTGGCTCGCAGTTTGTAGAGGTCGAGCGCGTCGCGTGAAAACCGCGCCCGCTTCGACGCGCACTGATC
The DNA here is from genome assembly GCF_052683555.1 of Burkholderia sp. BC1. Classification (NCBI taxonomy): domain Bacteria; kingdom Pseudomonadati; phylum Pseudomonadota; class Betaproteobacteria; order Burkholderiales; family Burkholderiaceae; genus Burkholderia; species Burkholderia sp. BC1. The sequence goes on along the minus strand of NZ_JBQYLP010000045.1, from coordinate 32,182 downwards.
GCGTCGCCGGCCGTCCGGCCGGTAGCCAGAATGCACCTTGAACTTTTGTATCCTATGGGATACTATATAGGCTATGAGAATCGAGCAGACAGACGACTTCGCGAAATGGCTGCGCGGCCTACGTGACCACATCGCGCGCGCGCAGATCGCCAAGCGGATTCAACGGCTCGCGCGCGGCCAGTACGGGGACGTGAAGTCGGTGGGTGACGGGGTGAGCGAAATGCGCGTGCACGTCGGCCCCGGCTATCGCGTCTACTTTGTCCAACGAGGCTCAACGCTCGTCATCCTGCTATGCGGTGGCGACAAGTCAACGCAGCAGCGCGACATTGAGCGCGCTATCGCGCTTTCGGCGCAATTGGGAGATTGACATGGGTATCAAGACAACGCCGTTTGACGCGGCCGAATACCTCGACACGCCCGAGGCGCAGGCCGAATATCTGCGGGTTTCGTTCGAGACTGGCGATTCTGCCGACATTCAGGAAGCCATCGGCACTGTGGCGCGTGCGCGCGGCATGACGCAGATTGCGCGCGACGCGGGCGTTGGCCGCGAAAGCCTCTACAAGGCGCTGGACGAGCACGGCAACCCGGAATTCGCGACGATCCTGCGTGTGGTGCGCGCGCTCGGCCTCACTTTGACGGTGACGACGCCTGTACACGAGCACGCCTGAGCCGGGATTTTTGCGCGGCGTCGCGGGCTGGCGGGCGCTCGCCGCTACGCCGCGACCACCCGCCAGCCCGCGACCAATGCGTTAGCCAGTTTGCGCGCTGCGCAAACGAATCGGGGCAATCCCGCTCCGCGCACACTTCGTGCGTCGCCGGATTGCCCCAACGATCACACCGACGCGCCGTCGGTGACAGCGGCGGGCGGCACGCCCTGGGCGGGTTTCGCCGGCACCGGGGTCTCGCCCGGTTTCGCGAGTGCGACTTTTACCGCCTCGAGCCGCTCTTTCCACTGTTCCGCCGGGATCTCGTCCAGCCCTTCCGCGCGCAGCAGCTCGAGCACCGCCTTATGATTCCGCTCGCGATCCTTGCGGATCATCTCGCGCTGTTGGTCCTGCAGCTTTTTCAGCTTCGCCGCCGCCCTCGCGATCTCGTCTTCGATCGATCGCGGCTTGCGCGCTGTCTTCCCTGCATCTGCCGTCATGGCCTCTATCACTCCATCTTGCCCCTCCCCCTTGCCGCGAAGTGTAACGGAATTCGGCCGCGCAACGTAAAGCACTGAGACCTGATACCCCGCTATCGCACCGCTGCCCCGCGCATCATCCGTCGCGGCGCAATTGCTCGGTGCGCAATTCGCGCGCAGCGGCCGGCACCGTCGCGGCGGCCGACGCAACCGCTCCGAGCGCTGATCCGGCGCCCCCGCATTTTTCCTGCTGTCGCCGCGCGGGGCGTCACCCGCGGTTTTGCGCGGCCGCCGCCCCGCGCGGACCACCTAGCCAGAGCGCAATGCTCGCATTGCGCAGCTCCAGCACGGCGGCCGCCACCGTCGCGGCCGCCGGCCCGAAGGACCGTGCACCGTGCCGGCGCTCCCGTGTTTTTCCTGCTGTCGCCGCGCCGGGCGTCGCCCGCGCCATTCCGCGGCCGCCGCCCGGCGCGGACCATCCACCCAGACGCAATGCACGCATTGCGTAGCTCGAGCACGGCGGCCGCGACCGTCGCGGCCGCCGACCCGACCAAGCCAGCGCGCCGAGCGCCCGCCCCGCGCTTTTTTCGCACAGTCGCCGCGCGGGGCGTCGCCCGCGCCGCTGCGCAGCCGCCGCCCCGCGCGGACCACCCATCCAGTGCGCAATCCTGAATTGCGCAGACCGTGATCGGCGGCCGCCAAGTCGCGCCCGCCGAATACCGCCAAACCGAACGTGATCACAGCGTTTTCTCTCTGGCTGTTGCTCGACACCCCATCGATCCACGACCTAAATCCGCGCACGCCGGCAGGTTTCCCACATATCCACCGGTCCCCGCGCTTCTCCCGTTTCCCACAACCAACACCGTTGTGGAAAACGGCGCGCGGCCGACGCTCTTGCGATGTTGATGCATCGCGACGTCGGTCCGGACCCGTGGATATGTGGAAAACCTGCGTGGCATAACCACCCTCGTCGCTCCGAATTTCTCCCTGTCCGCTCCCCGCCTCCGTTCGACCTCCCTTTTCCGTTTTTTCCCTGTGAGGAACGGATCGACGCTCGCCTCGCTTTTCTCTCTTTCGTGTCGATACTTCAATCTCCCGCTTTCTCCGAAATTTTCACTGTCCTCCACCCAGGCGAACGCCTCAAAGGAACGAAATCCTCGCTCTTGCTGGCTGCGATGCCGATCGCTACGCCTGCTGAAAAACCGGTGATACCCGGACCCGTCCGGGCATCACCATCCAGATACCGTCCGTCCGGGGGGCGACCCGTGGGGCAAGCCCCACCCCCCGACCAGACGGTCACACACCACTCAACTCCGTTGCGGGTGCTTAAAGCCTTGCTGCGCAAGCCTTTAAGCGGTAGGACGCCTAAATTAGAGCTATCGCTAATCGAGAGCCAAAACTCGAAGCCTGATAGAGCGTATGCCGGTATGACGCCCGTAAAACCCTTTTGTTACCGTTCGAACGTCGATCGGAAGCCACCCTGACAACAGATATAGGCGTAATACGCCATTGGCGTCACGGTAGTACACCTAAATTCAATGGAGATCAGTCTGTCCAGAAAACGACAATTAAATCAGTTATTTAAAGACGCGAGGCAGCTGCTGATGGAGAAAACAACGCGAGCAGCAGAGATCGTCGCTAGTATCGGAAAAACTCGTAGCCGTATGACGAAAAAGCGTAACCATGTGCTAACATCTTCACACGACGGAAGCGCGTATCTGCAGCGCAATCCGCACATAACCACGGCCACAAAAAGGTAAGGATCTCTCGCAACGAGGTCTTCATGCCGCGTCTCAAAACGCCGGGAAAAGGTGCGTCCAAACCCATCTCCTTCAAACTCGATCCCGAGTCGGAGCGCTTCTATCGACGCAAGGCTCAAGAGAACGGTGTTTCGCTGTCCGACTACATTCGCAAGCAACTTGCGCTCGGCGTCGTCACCGAAAATGTCTCGCTCATTGACCAGCGTCTCAAGGCGCTCATTCAGCAACTGAGTGGGCACACGCCGTCCGATGACGGGCCCCGAAAATCCGTCCAGGCGCTACCGTCCGAACTGGTTCAAGCGGTGTTCTTCAGCCGCGAAGTCCTGACCAGCATCATCAGCGACAGGAACATCCAGTTCTTCCACCAAGCACAGGATCGCGCCGAGGCCGCCACCAAGAAACTGCTGGGAGAGAGCAATGGCTGATCAACGCTCGCCCAACGGTCTTGCGACTTTTTCTCGGGGAACCGCCCTCTGGTGGCAGCAGGCAAAACTCCTCACCAGCGCGGTCGTGGCGGTGGTCATCGCGGGCATTCTCGTCGGCGCGCTGGCCGGCGGCGCATACCTGTATTTCGTCACGTCGACCGAAACACGCTATTTGGCGGCCAAGCACGTCGAGGCCGAAATCCTCACCGTCGTGCCCATGGCCAACCCGAACGTCTCATTCCACTTCGGCAGCAACGACACGGAATTGCCGCCAGCCGCCGCGCTGTCATTTACCGACGATGCCGCCGAAGAGTTTTTCGTCTATGCGCGAAATGCCGCCCTGTACGCTGTTCTTACCGCTATAGCCGTGACGTTTCTTTCAGTCCTGTTCTGGATGGAGTACGGTCGCGGAAAACTCGCCGAGAAGCAGGTTCGCGGTGCAAGGCTCGTTAAACCGAAAGCACTGGTCAAGGAACTGGAAAGCCGAGACGACGCCAGCCCGTATCGCATCGCCGGCGTGCCGATGCGCAAGAAGGCCGAAGTGCTCGGTACGCTCTTCGCCGGTGCCCAGGGTAGCGGCAAGTCTCAGCAGTTTTTCGCGCTGATGGAGCAGGTCCGCGCCAACAAAAAGCGAGCGATCGTCTATGACCCGTCCGGCGAGTTCACGGCTACCTTTTTTCGGGAAGGCAAGGACATCATCCTGAATCCGCTCGATGCGCGCAGTCCCAACTGGAACGTGTGGCGCGAAATCCAGGGTGAAATCCATTACGATGGGCTGGCAGAGGGGCTTATCCCGATTCCGCCGAACGTTCCGGATCCGTTCTTCGCCATCGCCGGGCGCATGGTCTTCAAGGGCGCGGTCCGTGCGCTCGGTGACGACAATAAGCGAACCAACGCCGCGCTGTACAAGGCCATCGCTCACAGCAATCTGGACGAATTACACGCCATCCTCGCGAACGAGTCTGCTGCCACTTACGTTGATCCGATCACTGAGCGTACGGGCATGAGCCTCAAGATGACCGTGCAGAACCAGCTTGATTGCTTCCGCTACCTGCATGACGAAGGTGAACCGTTTTCGATCCGCGAGTGGATCCAGAATGAGGACGAAGACGACGATTCCTGGCTGTTCATTACCGTCAACGAAGAGCAGAAAACCGCCCTGCTTCCGCTAATCAGCCTCTGGTGTGACATCGCAATCCGCTCGCTTCTTGCGCTCAAGCCGATTCATCGCGAACGCCTCTGGTATTTCTACGACGAGCTCCCTACGCTGCAGAAACTGGAGATCATGAAGCTCGCCGTGACGAACATTCGCAAGTTTGGCGGTTGCTTTGTGATCGGCATCCAGGATTTCTCGCTACTCTTCTTGATCTATGGCGAGCACCTTGCGCGCACGATCATCTCCGGATGTCAGACCAAGCTCCTGTTGCGCGTGACCGACGGTGACGCCGCCAAGGCGTTGGCCAACGCGATCGGGCAGGCTGATCTGGACGAGAAAGAGGAAAGTCTCAATCTCGGGATCGATGAGCGTCGCGACGGTATGAGTGTTTTCGCGCGCCGTAACCTTCGGGATCTTGTCCTCTCTTCCGAGATCTTACGTCTGCCCGACATGGAGGGCTATCTGGTCACACCCAGCGATTACCCCGTCGCACGGGTGAGATACAAATATACGCATCGGCCCGAAATTGCCACACCGTTCATTCCCCGTCGGACTTTTGACACGTGGCTTACTGCACACGCCGCACCCGGTGGCCACGCGGCGCTGTCGCCGCCCGCACCCGGTTCCGCGGCGCCGGCAGAAACTGCACCATCGCCGTCACCCGCGCCAACCGACGCGACTGCGACGTCTTCGTCCGCGGAGCAATCGGTGCCATCCGCAGGCTCGTCTGCCGCGAACAAAATGCCGGCAGCTGCGGCGTCCCGTGCGGATGACGTTGCGGCCACGCCGACCGGCGCTGAATCGGACCCGGCCACTTCGAATCTGGTTGTGCTGGCGACGGGTGAAGTCGTGGACGGCGACACCGGCGAGGTTCACGGTGCGTCGACTCCCCGCGAACCAGGTGCCGGCCAACGGCCGACCGGCCGCGCCGGTCTCGGTGACTTGTTGGGGTGACGCGCGATGATGAGCATGCACAATGTCGGCAGCGCCGGCCAGGCACTCCACTATTTTTCGAAGGATAACTACTACACCACCGATCAGGGGCTCGAGCATTCCGCTTGGTTCGGCAAGGGTGCGGCCACCCTCGGTCTGAACGGGCAAGTCGATCGCAATGTGTTTTTCAAGCTGCTGTCTGGACAGGTCGGAGACCAGCAGCTTGGTCGAGTCGTCCTGGACGAGAATGGCGAGCCCGAGGTTGTACATCGGCCTGGGATCGACTTGACCTTTTCGGCACCGAAGAGCGTCAGTATCGCTGCCGAAGTTTTCGAAGATCGCGACGTCCGCCTCGCCCATGAAGAAGCCGTCAAGGAGGCGCTCGAGTACGTCGAGGCGTATGTCGCGCAGGCCCGCAAAACGGTCGATGGCGAGACGCTTGTCGAACCGACCGGCAACGTTGTAGCCGCCCTCTTTCGCCACAATACGAGCCGCGACCTCGACCCCGACACCCATACTCATGCGCTGGTCATGAACGCCACCCAGCGCTCAGACGGCGAATGGCGATCGCTGACCAATGACGAGCTGTACGTGCAGCAGAAGGTGATCGGCGCCGTCTATACTTCTTCGCTCGCACGCGGATTGCAGAAGCGTGGCTATGCCATTACTGCGCCGGACAAGAACGGAAACTTTGAGTTGGTCGGCATCACCCGAGAGCAGATCGAGCACTTCAGCCAGCGTTCGGCCGCGCGCGACCGATGGCTGCGTGCAAATGGGATCGATCCGACGAGCGCGACGCCGGCGGAGAAGGAGCGCGCGGTGTTGGCCACCCGTGAACGGAAGGTTGGTGTCGACCATGACGCCTTGTCAGTTCAATGGCGTGAGCGCGCACAGACAGTCGACCTCGACTACAGCGTCATCCAGCAGAAAGCACGCGAGGCGCGGGAAGCGGGAACGGATGCACGGGTCGTCAAGTTGTCCGGTATCGAGGCCTTGCGGTTTGCAGCGTCTCACCTTGGTGAGCGCGAAATCGTGCTGAACCAATATGACCTGGTCAAAACCGCGCTGGAGCACGCGGTCGGGCGAACGTCTCCAAATCAGATTCTCGATGCGTACAAGAAGCTGGTCGATCAGGGCAAGATTGTCGACCTTCCGGACGGCAACATCACCACCGAGAAGATGCTCAACACGGAGCGCTGGACGGTCGAAAATGCGCTCGCGCAGCGAGACGCGACGCCGGCGATAGCGCCAGCCGAACTGGTCCGGTCCAGGATCGAACAGGCCATCGCCGCCGCGCGCGTGGAGCGGAACGATCCCACCTTCGACTACACCCCCGGCCAGCGAGGTGCGATCGAGCATGCACTGACTAGCAAAGACCGGATCGTCACGGTTCAGGGTCTCGCCGGCGTGGGAAAAACCACGATGGTCAAGGGAACCGTCCAGGTTGCGCACGAGCAGGGCTGGCTCGTCCGAGGGATGGCGGCTACCGGCCAGGCTGCCAAGCAGCTCGAGAACGATTCGGGTATCAAGGCCGATACGGTGACGATGTTCGAGATCCATGAGCAGCGGCGCCAGGATGATCTGAAGCTGCTGCGCGAGTATGTACCGGACTTGTCGCGGGAGCGCGAGCTCTGGCTTGTCGACGAGTCGTCATTCCTCGCCCAACGGCAAATGGCGCGCCTATTTAAGATGGCGGAACGAGCAGATGCGAAGGTCATTCTCCTCGGAGACCGCCTCCAGCTGCAGGCCATCGAAGCAGGTAAACCGTTTGAGATCCTGCAGGACGAGGGCGTGGCCACCGCTCAGATGACCCAGATCCAGCGCCAGAAGAATCCCGAGCTGCAGCAGGCAGTCGCGATCACCGTGGGCACAGCCGACCTTGCGGTAGATGAGCCCCTCACCGACCTGAACCTCGCTCGCAACGCTCGCGCCTTTGACTTCCTCGAGCAAGCTGGGCGCGTGACAGAACACGACAATCCGCAAGACCTGATCGACCTGATGGCGCGCCAGTACGTCGACCGGGGACCGCGAAGAAATCAAACCATCATCATCACACCGTTTAACGAGGATCGCGTCGAGATCAACAATGCGGTTCGGGCTGAACTGCAAGCGCACGGCGAGCTGGATGTCAACGACTCGGAGCACACCATCCTCCGGTCCGACGGAGACATGACCCGGGCGAAGCAGAAGGAGGCGCAGTATTACACCAGGGATATGACCGTCCGGTTTGGTCGGGACTATCAGAAAATTCTCGCGTCCCGCGGCGAATACATGCGCGTTGAGGGTACTCGACCCGACGAGGGTATCGTCGTTCTCCGGAAGTCCGACGGCTCTCTAATGGAGTGGGAGCCGAAGAAGTACAACCGGGTGGAGGTGTATCTCTCGGAAACGAGGAGTCTTGCCGCGCGTGACGTCATTCGCTTTACCCGCGGCGACGAGCTCGTCAAGAATGGCCACGAGGCGACCGTCGTTTCTGTCCACGAGAACCAGGCGGTCCTACGGCTGGCGGATGGCAAGGAAATTCCCTGGGATCTAGACGCGCAGCGCCATTGGGATCATGCCTATGCGGCGACGGTCCACGCGGGCCAGGGCGCGACCCGCGAGCAAGCCATGCTGCATATCCCCGCACACAAAATGGAGCGTGATCCGGAAGATGCTCGGCGCCAGTCTGACGTCGCGATGACGGTGCGTCGTATTTTCGGTGACCGCAGCTTCTATGTCGGCCTCACGCGGGCCGTTGACGACCTCCAGATTTTTACGACCGACGCAATTCTTGCTCGGGCGGCCGTATCACGCCACCAAGATAAGTCGAGCGCCATCGAAACGCTGCGTGAGCATGAGTTGGCAGAGCAGACGAATGACCGGCCGCAGCGCCAGCGACGCCAGCAAGCTGCCCAGCAGATACAGATCGAGCCGGACTGACGTTGCAGCGCGCCCTGCAGGAACCCGGTTACTTTGCTGGGCTGAACCAGGTCGAGAGACGCCGATCAGTCGCCGGCTAGTTCTCAAACCGCAATAAATCGAATCGAAAGAACGCAGTGGGAGTCTCCAATACCCCTTTCGATCTGCTGACGGCTGATCGATGCAGAGATCGTCGAAAGACCAAGCGGTAAAGGATCCAAAATCGAGGCCGATATCATCGTGTAGGATCAGCAGCGGTACTATGGCCCTGGCGCCCGCGGTCTCACGATGTTGTATAAATTTCAACTAACACCACATCGTATGTTTGCAAAAAAGAATAAATTTATTAGTAGAGGGTCGGTGGCAGTGGTCGCACGAGTCACTGTCGTTTCGGTTTTTGTAACTTGCTTCATGATACCTGCAGGAAACGTAATGTCGAAGACGAAAAGCATCAGCAATCAGCAGTCTAGCGAATTCTGGAAGGAGAAGCTGGGTCTCGAACCTCACCCCGAAGGGGGGTATTTTCGATACGTTTTTGGCTCGGATATTTTTCGAAAAACGGCAAGTGGTACTGAGAGGAAAAATTACAGCGGAATATATTTCATGGTGACGCATGACAGCCCGTCACACTTTCACCAAATGGTATCCGATGAAATTTGGTACTACCACGCTGGCGATCCGCTGACGATGCACTTCATCGATGAGAAGGGTGCATATGGGACAGTTCGTCTCGGCCCTAACGTCGAACATGGCGAGGTACTCTCGACTGTAATGCATGGAGGATGGATTTTCGGGGCGTCGGTTGATTCAGGTGATTACACCCTCGTCAGTTGCGCTGTTGTGCCGGGCTTTGATGATGCTGACTATAGAATTCTTACTCAGGCCGAGTTGCTGGAAAAATATCCGAAATATCGAGATATTATCTTGAAGATGGCGTACCAGAACCTCCCAAAGTGACGCGAGCGCTCGTGTTTCGAGCGCGGCCGGCGGTTCTTTCGTTTGTTTGGCGGATCGATTTGGAAAGGCTTAGTTATGGTAATGGCAAATAGTATCCCGAGATGCCAAGTTGAGGCGATTCTCCCGAAGGATGGCGAAAAGCGATTTTCGGTCGCAAGAGTGCGAGTGAATGATACGGGCATTTCAATGAAACTCCCCGTTGGGAAACTTCTAGAGGCAGACTGGATCGGCAAATTCTCTGCCAATGATGTCGCATTGCTCGCTACCGTAAATGCTAGCGATGTCAATATCCAGAACATCACCGAGCGAGTGCCACACTTTCCATACGGGATTGTTTATCTTACGGCGCTTTTCAGCGTCATGTTGGTCACCACCAATTTAATCGGGGATAGTATTACCACCATCAACCTACCTTTCCTCCACGGGTACAGCGTTCTTTTTCCTACGGCGCTTGTCGTTTTTCCGTTGACATATTGTTTTGGGGCCTGCATCACGGAAACGTATGGCTTCGTCGTAAGCAGGCACGTGATCTGGGGTGCGTTTTTAGTGAACATACCGGTCATTTTGATTATTCTCTCGCTTGAGAAGGCCGGATGGCTAGGCGGCAGCGTTCTTGGGGTGTCCCATCAAATGATGCGAGCGCTTGGCGCGTCGGCAGTTGGATACTTCGCGGGCGAATTGTCTAATTCCCTGGTTGTATCTCGGTTGAAGATCGCACTAAAAGGTCGCGCCTTGATCCTTCGGTTCCTTGCTGCGAACGCCGTCGGAGCAGTTGTCGATAGCGTTTTGTTTGGAACACTCTTGTTTTACGGTGTAGTGCCGCTGATTGTGCTACTCAAGATAGTGCTTGCTCAAATTACGATAAAGATGCTGTACGAAATGGCGTTCTCTGTCTTGTTTTCAAGGATCGTGCTCTGGATAAAGTCGCGTGACGGTGTCGATTACTATGACTATAAAATCAATTTCGCTCGCGGCTAGCGGCCCATTATAATCTCCAGAACCTTTCCGATGATCGCTTGCTCATTTATCAATATCGGGCGGCGCTTAGACGTCGATTCAATGTCGTATCCGATGAGCCTTTCGCCATCTGTCAATTTGACGAAGGTATAAGTTTGTTCATCCACTTCAACAAGTGCCAAGTCGCCGGAATCTAGAGAAGCGTAATCTCCTATAACAAGGGTGGCGTTGGGCGGCAGCGGTTCAGTGCGGCTCTTGGGGGCGAGTGCAATCGCAAACCGGCTCGAATTTGCGTTCGATACCTTGATCCAGAGCTGATCGTGGCGGGGGGCTGCGGATGCTTTTCGAGCGTCGCGTAGACTCCGCTGCTCATAGACGGGCACGAACCCCCTGCTCTCCTCGCCGAAGAGGGACGACATCGGAACGGCGAAAAACCTGGCGATCGCCGAGATCGTGCTCAGTCGCGGATCGATAGTTTCACCAGATAAAAGGCGGCTTAGGGTCCCCCGGTCAAGTTCGATCGCACGCGACAGTTCCGAGTCGTTGACTCCGGCCTCCTGCTGCAGGTGCTTGACGGTTGCCACAAAAGTGGCCGCTAAGCTTGTAAGTTCTTCCTTTTTCTTCACGCGCTATACCCGACCCTATTTTTTGTTCAACGAAGGAGTTGAAAATTTTCAACATCCTGTTACAGTTCGTAACGTCATTTGCTGGTCGACTGATCGGCGCGGGTCTCGGTAGGAGGACAAGATCAAAGGCCTCCCAATGCGCCTTGCAAAATATGTTGTTTTGCAATGCAAGTCATGTTCTAATGCAATGCAATAAAGCGAATGTTGGTGGAAATTGACCCGAACCATCCGAATCGGTAGCTATCGCTTTACTATCCTCCAGTTGAGCACATTGGAGGGTGGGTTGAGCAAGATTACTGAGGCCGAATTTCGGGATGCGGCGAAGAACAACGCTATCAAGCACGCGTCGGTGTTGCGCACGGATAAAGGCTATCTCTTCGTCGTCGAACTGTCGTGGAAGGAGGGGCTGCACACGTTGTACACGTTCCGCAATGAACCGAGGACGTGGGCAAGCCTGGATAGCATGATGAAGTACTTTGAGAAGCACGAGTTGAACGTAAATGTGATCACCCTGCAGTGGAATCCGAAGGGGTGAGCGGTACGAACGAGACGGATCGGGATAAGGGTATTCGGCGTCGGTCTTACCAACACGAGCCAGACACGGCCACTGGGTCACTCGTTCGGAAGCGTAGTGAGTTCTTAGCGCTGCCCGCGTATGACTAGCCGTTTTGTAGTACGCGATCTTGGTCATTGACCGCCGTGGGTTTTGATGTAGACAACAAAGGATGTGCGGCGTTGCGGATCTCCTTACGTCGCAAATTCGGAAATGATCCGAACATTCATGTCTCTGTCGTGCAGTTGTAGTTAATTAAGACGGACATACAGGGTGCGCCAACACCCTATATGCCCTGACCACAAGCAAATAGCTGGGAAAGCTGAGAGAGACCACTCGTGGCTACAGATATTGTACGTCAATCCTTCGGGCTTGACGCGTTCGATGCGTCCCTTTTTCTTGGGACGACGATGCGCTTCTTACCCCTCGCCGGAATGCCACCGGTGAAGAGGGCTTTCCTTCGCTGCGCATGCTCAGACTTCGTTCGCAGCCACGTATTTCGCCCTGCGGGTCCGGTGCCACGCTTCTATTCAGAAGCGCATGCCTTTTGCTCAATGTTGCTCTTTCGGTACGAGTCGCCTTGGCTCGTATCCCGCCTGTCGCTTCCTTCTCTCAGTGCCTCGACTGCAGGCGGTCTCGTAGCGTCTCGGGCCAACCCGGTTCGCTACGTTTTTTATTCCATGCGTCGCCGCCCACTGCGTGCGATGCGCACCTTCTGCGGGGCGCTTGCCGCCGCGATTGCCCTGCTCGCCGCGCCGTCGGCGACCGCGGACGTTTGCAAGGGCAATATCTTCAATGAGGCCGCAGCCCTCTATCACCTGGATCCCGATCTCCTGCGGGCGATAACCTGGGTCGAATCTCGTGGCATGCCCGGCGCGGTTGGGCCGCGCTTGCCCGACGGCCACAGGGCTTGGGGGGCAGCGCAAATCAACGATGTTCATCTTCCCGAGCTCGTGAGCTACGGCGTTACCCAACGCGACCTCCTGAATCCATGTGTGAACCTCAAGCTCAGCGCATGGGTGCTCGCCAACTGCATTCAGGCCAAGGGCGCGACTTGGGCCGCCGTCGGTTGCTACAACACCGGGCCAGGTTCCACGAACACCGCCGCTCAGGCGCGCTATGTCCGGCTGGTGCAGCATGCCTATGCCGGCTACCGCGCCCAGTCGACGCTCGGCAAGGTCTCCGCGGGGGGCACGCGATGATGCGCCTTGTCCCTCTTCTTGGCCTCATTGTCGGGACGCTTGCGCAGGCCTGCTTTGCGTCTTCCCGTCTTCCGGACTACGACGTCACGCAGATCGGTGAACCCGGCTCCGGCCGCTACGTGTTCTGTTCGGGCGACACGTGCCCTGAACCGACGATCAAGCACCGCGCGGCGCCGACGTCTGTCGTTCAAGAGAATCTATCGCTCCCTTCATTGGCGGCGGAAAACCAGCCCATTCGAGCGCTTCCCACGCCGATCGCCACCCACCACCGATCCCGGCACGCGCGAATCCGACATGTCCACCGAGTCGCGAAGGTGGCGAATCGGACGCTTTGCACGGCTGGCGACACCGTCGGCGCGGTGCCGAAGAATTTAGCGGACCGTTAGTCCGCGCAGCTGACCGATTCACCACTCGACCAAGGAGGATGTTAGATAGTAAGTAGTCCGTAATAAATGATTGATTGTCCGTTTAACTACTCTCTCCCTGAATCGTGCTCGCGCTGCCCATAGTGGCGCGAGCACTACACCCGGCCCGCGCTGCTGGCTACCCACCACATGAGGACTAGATGAATACCGCTCAATTCAACCAGCTCGAGATGCTCGAATATCGAGCCGCGAGCGCCCTCGTTGCATTCGAGGATCGCGTGAAGGCGCTGCTGCAGAACCCCGAAGTGCGTGAAACGCTGAACTTCATCGCTGGCGTGATGCTCGCCGTCACGCTGATGATGGTCGCACGCTACGCGTTCGGAACGGACGGCGCAGAGTTCCAGCAAGGGTCGACAACTGTAGAAGGTTGGGCAAAAGGCAACCCCGGTAAGACATGTGCCCTTGCCGGCGTGTTGTGGGGAAGCGTTCGAGCGATGTTCGTGAAGGACTACGGTGCGTTTGTTATTCCGTCCGGTATCGGCATCGCGGTCGGCGTGATCGTCGGCATCATCGACGCAAGCTACACCGCGACGATTTGAGCGGGGGCGGCGATGTCGGATGATCTCAGTCACTACGTGCCCAGTCGCCTTGACGACCCGGAGAAGTTTCTGTTCTTTCGCAAGGATGTAGCAGCGATCGGCCTTACTGGCACGATCGGCGGTGTGTTGCTCAACCACACCTTGCTTGGCCTTGTCGTGGGCGTTGCGCTCGCGGCGGTTTGGCAGAAGTTCAGCTCCGGCCAGCATCCCGGTATGTCGGCTCACGTCATGTACTGGGTATTGGGTCAGCCGGCGCCGAAGAAGTTTCCGCCGTCCGATCTTCGCGAACTGAACGGGTGACGCGATGACCCCCGGTAAAGCCGCCCAATCACGCGAAGCGCTGCAGGCCGAGAACCGCTTTCTGAAGAAAGTACTGCTCGGAAACGGTACCACCAGCGTAGTCATCGCACTCGTCTGCGCATGGCTGGTCGTCACGCAGCGCGTCATCATCATGCCGCCAGCCGTTCGCGGCACCTACGTCATCGGGGCCCGCTACGCGAACGACCAGTACCTCGCCGATCAGGCCGCGTACGTGCTTTCTCTTTCCAAAAATGTCACGCCGACCACCGTCGACAACAACGTACGGATTCTCCTGTCCATGGTCGACGACGATCGGCGCGCCGCGCTCAAGACCGAATGGGAGGCCGACGCGCTGCAGATCAAGCACGACGGCGTGACGAACGTCTTCGAGCCGATGGGGGTTGGTGAGGTGGACTTCCGCAACAAGGCCGTGAAGGTCACCGGCACCTTGACGACCTACATCTCCGGCAAACGCACGAGCTCGGAACAAAAGACCTATGAGGTCTATTTCGGAATCACCGTCTTCGGCCGCTTGGTCCTCCTCGACATCCGAGAAGCCACGCGCGGCAAACAAGGCGTCGAGCCGCTGGTCACAACGGAGACCCCCGCATCATGAAATTTGCCTTCAATCGACTGCCGCTGAAAAAGCGCACGGCCTTCAGGCCGCGTCTCGTGTTTGCCACCGTGATGTTGCTGACTACCGCTAGTGCGCACGCGATCCAGGTCGTCAAGGGAGCGGATCGGCAGCCGCAGCAGGTCTCGATCTCCGCGGCGGAATACAACGTTCTGTCAATGTCCGGGGGGCGCGGCTTTTCGAAGATCGTGCCTGCCGTACCTAACTCGATCTCGTGGACGCAAGACGGCGGGAAGCTGTGGCTCATGCCCGCAAATCCCACCGCGCTGAACGAGTCGATCACGGTATTCGTGATCGATGACGCGGGCACCACCTACCGTTTGTTGCTCGTACCTGGTCCGCGACCGGCCGAAGATATCCGTATCGAACCGCCTGCAGCGCGCTCGACCCAAGCGCTCCACGCATCGGCCTTTCAACGACGGGTGAAACTCATGATGCTGGCGATGGCCGGTGGTCGGGGGGCACCGCAGCTGTCGTACACGTCGGTCGACACTGTCGTGCCGCTCTGGAAGGAGGCTGTGTTGACGCTGGTCCGTCAGTACAGCGACGGCGATTTCATTGGCGAGACCTACACGCTCTCGAATACCTCGCACACCGACATGGCCATCGACGAGCGCGAACTCTACGCGCCGGGCGTGCTCGCCATCGCAATCGAAAGCGCAAACCTGCCGGCCGGCGCCAGCACGATCGTCTATGTCGTTCGTGAGCGGGGCGACCATGAGTGATGTCAATCAAGCAACCAAGCGCCGCCAGCGGATCCTGACGGTGGCCGGCTTCGCCGTCCTGGCTGGCCTTTTTGCCGTTGGCATGCTCTTTACCCAGAGCGGGCCGGCCAATCGTCAATTCACCACGAAGGTTCCGTTCACGAGCCTCGGCGATCAGAACGATCGTAACGCCTGGCGGGCTCACTCGGAGGCACAACTCGCTGAGCTTACTCGCAGGATGTCGAGTATCGATTCGCGCGCCGACGATGCCGTGTCTCAGATGAAAGCCTTGTCGAAAGCGCAGGAAGAGCTCGGAAAGCGAATCGACGCGATGAAGAGCACGCCAGCAAGCACGCCGGCTACCGCGTCAGGAACAACGGCGGACCGCGCGGCGCTGGACAAGCCGATTCCCCTCAACGGAGCCCCGGCCAAGACGGGGGCGCTCCTGAACCCGCCGTTCGGCAAACCCGGCAAGCTCGGTGTCGGTATGGATGGAGGCCCTCCGAAACTCGACATCATTCAATTCAATACACCGACCGGCAAAGGGGCCGACTGCGTCGACCCCCGCTACTCGTCGTTGCCTTTGGATCAGGCGACACGCGCACAGCAGGACTGCCTGAAGGCCAACGGCAAGAAGAAAGTCACTTTCATCCCTGCGACCTCCTTCGTGCGCGTATTCATGATGAACGGCGTAGACGCTCCGACGGGCGGCGAGGCCCAGCACGATCCGCTTCCGGTGTTCCTCCAGGTATTGGATGCGGCCAATCTGCCGAACAGTCGCAAGCTCGACATCACGGAGTGCCGGATTTTGACGCAGGCATATGGCGATGTGTCTAGCGAGCGCACTCACATGCGGGGCGAAACGCTCGACTGCATCTTGAAGAACGGCCGAACCGTGGAAATGCCGATCAAGGGCAACGTGATGGGCGAGGACGGCAAGGAGGGTGTGCGAGGTCGGCTCGTCTCGAAGGCGGGATCGGCATTGGCCATGTCGGTGTTCGCCGGTATCTCGTCCGGGATTGGGCAAGCGTTCAATCAGTCCGCCAACACCCTCAGTAATACCGCCCTTGGGTCGACCTCCATTATCAATCCGAGCCAGGTCGGCCGTGCTGCTATCGGCAGTGGCGTCTCTGGGGGCGCCGACGCTCTTAAGCAGTACTACATCCGCACGGCTGAGAAGCTTTTCCCCGTGATCGAAACGGACGGTGGTCGCATTGTCGAGTTCGCCGTGACAAAGGGAGCCGAATACGACGGCGCCCTCTCCGATATCAGCAACATCAACGATGGCCTGGCCAACGATGGCCGTGCTAACGATGGGGGCTACACCGATGACTGATGAAACGAAGAGCGTGACCGTCGCAGCGTTCGAGGCCGCAATGCAGCGGTGTGCGGACGAAGCGGAGCACGAAGCGTCGTTCACGCAGGATGTAGACGGCAACTACCACCAACCGGAAATGCGTCGGGCGCTTGCCGGTTGGCTCGGCGCGGCTTCGCTCATTGCCGAGCACGTGCGCGGATTCGCCGATATCGCTGTCGATCGATTTCAAGGTGATCCCGCGTTTCAATCGGGCTTCCTGGAATTTCTTAAGCAAGCTGCCGATCTGCTGGACCTCTCCAGCAACGAATTCGGTTCGTTAGCCGTAACCGACGCGAATCCGCTGACATGTGCGGCAGCGTTCGACGACGCGGCACTCGACGGGTTCAACAGTGCGTTGAAGGCAAAGATGGCGGTGGGCAGAGCCCAGGGGCGTGCCGGCTGGTGGAGCGCGCAACGGGATGACCTGTCGACGATGTTGCGCTCGCACGTCGACAAGGGCGACCCCATCGATATCGGCCTGCTCGCCATGATGCACTGGTACAAAGGCGAGGCCGTGGCGCCTGCCCCGGCGCCGCCCGAGATCGTTGCCGCCGGTGAGCTGACGAAGATTTCCAGCAGTCCGGTCATGGGTGGCCAACTCGACATCAGAACATCGGCCGGTGCCATTGGCATTACCGGCTTTCCGAACGAACTTGCTCGCGAGTGCAAGCCCTTGCTCTGGGAACAGGTGGAGATTGTGATCCGTTCCACGGCAGCAGAGCGACCCGCTGCAGCCGTCAAGGTGGGCGCAGGCGCGGATCGCGAGGCCGTCTGTCACGATTCTGCCGCTCCTTCATTGGAGCAGAAAGCGTGAGCCGACTGACGAAAGCCCAGCGCGATCGGCTCCAGCGCAAATACGACGGACGCTGCGCGTACTGCGGAATGCCATTGCCCGATCGGTGGCATGGCGACCATGTAGACCCGGTCGTGCGCGCGGTCGAGACCAAGCGTACCGCGGATGGCCAATGGAAGCTTGTGAGCGGGCCGTCCAGGCATCCGGAGCGTGACGTCGAGTCGAATTACATGCCGTCCTGTCCGCCTTGCAACATCAGCAAGGGGCAGATGTCGCTCGAGCAGTGGCGCCAGTCGCTCATGAAGCATGTCGCCTCCCTCAATGCGTATCACCCGATCTATCGCCTGGCGAAGTGCTACGGGTTGATCGAGGAAACCGGGGCGCCCGTCGTCTTCTATTTCGAGCGTGTAGCCGCGCGTGCGGTGGCTTCCGGAGAACGTCAGTGAACTCTCCACGCCAATATCAACTGATTCCTTGTCCATTCTGCGACCGCGAAGCCGCCATGCGCGTGTCGGAAGGAATGTTCGGTGGGAGCTGCGTCGACCTCGCGTGCCTCGGCTATCAGATGGTGCTGCTCTTTAACGACGCCGCTGCCGCTGCGGCCGCGTGGAACCGACGCGCCGGCTCAGTGCATCCGGACGATGTCGCCGTCGACCTCTTCGCTGCACGGATGAAACGCAAGCTCGCCAAGAAGCGCGAAGAAGGCCGTGGCGGATGGAGCGACCCCGCGACCGTCTCAGCGATGACGCTCGCGCGCGAGCTTATCGAGCTCGTCGCGAAGGGCGATCCCGTGGATCTTGGCAACGTAGCGATGATGCTCGACCAGCGAGGTGCAGACGCGCGGTTCTTGCAGGCCGCGCTGTGGGACTTCGTGCAACGCCGCAAGCCCGCCGAGGACTGACCATGCCGCGCGCCAAATATATGCCGACTGCCAACGATGTACTTGCTGCGATGCGCCCACGTGTCGCCTATGCAGCCTACGCGTTGGCAAGCGAGTTCCACCTGAGCGCGGCACGAATCCGCCCGTTGCTCGAGGCGATGGTCGCGCAGGGCACGCTGTCAATCGCGCATGTTCCGAATTCGCGGGGCTACAACGTCTGCATTGCCGGAGATAGGCGGACTCCGGATTCCCCTGTTGAAAAGTATGTCGGCGTGCCCGCCGCACCGCGCACGCATGTTGTGTTGACCGGCGACTTGACCGTATACGCGGATGAGATCAAGCGCCGCGCCGACCTTTGCATGATGGTGCGGCGATGACCGAGTCCAGCAAGATCAAGTGTCGCGACCGCACGTGGTTGACCCCTCTTCCCTCGTCGGCACCCACGTTCGTCGGCGGCACCTTTTCCTCAACATGCTCAACGATCCAATGAAACAGGCCAAATTCACTTTCGCTCTTCTGATGACGACGTGCATCGCGTGGGGTTGCACCACCCAAGGTACGTCCACCGTGCCGGCGCACGTCGCCGGGCCAAGCTCTGAAGTCGGTGTCACGGCGTCCGCCGCTCAAGGTGCCACGCCGCAGATAAACCCGGCCGATCCGAACGTTGATCCGGGGGTTGCTGCGCTCAAGGCAGCGCTCCATGCACGCTACCCGGCGACCCAGTTTCGCGAGGTCGCCGCCACGCCGTCGGCCGGCATCTATGAGGTCGTGATGGGTAACAAGGTTGCCTACACGGACGTCACCGGGCGGTACTTCCTGTTTGGCCACCTCTTCGACATGGTGACGCAACAGGATCTGACCGTGCCGCTCGAGCAAGCACTGCAGAAGGTGCGGTTCCCGGCCGACCGGCTTCAGGACGCGTTCGTCGAGGTTCATGGTACCGGCCGCCGCAAGCTCGCGATCTTCGACGATCCTGATTGTCCCTACTGCCTCGCCTTGGAGGACGACCTCTCCAAGCTCAAGGACGTCACGATCTACCGATTCATGTATCCGCTCGAATCGATCCATCCGCGGGCCCGCGCGCATTCCATAGCGATCTGGTGCGCCGAGGACAGGCTTGCCACTTGGCACGCGTGGATGCCCCTCGCATTGTCGCGCTGGATGCGCGATCAGGGATCGGCTGCGACTGGCGGCGCTGGCAAGAAACCTGCACCGCCGCGCGTCGAGCCGAAGCTCGTGTCGTGCGCAAATCCCATTGACGCGAACGAAGCGCTGGCCGCAAGCATGGGCATTTCTGGCACGCCGGCACTTGTGAGCGAGGATGGGCGGGTGCTGCCTGGCGCAGCCAGCGCCGAAGCAATCGATCAATGGCTCGGAGCGAAGTGACCATGAAC
This sequence comes from Burkholderia sp. BC1, assembly GCF_052683555.1. Taxonomy (NCBI): domain Bacteria; kingdom Pseudomonadati; phylum Pseudomonadota; class Betaproteobacteria; order Burkholderiales; family Burkholderiaceae; genus Burkholderia; species Burkholderia sp. BC1. The sequence goes on along the minus strand of NZ_JBQYLP010000045.1, from coordinate 12,563 downwards.
AGCAAGATCAATCTCGTCACGCTTTACGCGGTTCTCGGTCTGACCGGTTGCAGCTTCAGCGGATACGACGCGAGTTCGCAATTCGCCTGCAAGGCGCCCGAAGGCGTGCTTTGCAGCAGCATGTCTGGCATCTATGCCAATGCGATGGCGCATAACCTGCCCGATCAGCGCGTTCATACACGCGCCGGCGCGACGACGAATATCGCACTCGGCAACTATGCCGGAGATCCCGGCACGACATCGAGCGCATCGGGTGCTCCGGTCAGTGCCAGTTCACGCCCCTTCGTTGGCGCCGCCGGGATTCTCCCGAAAGCGCTCGATAGCGGGGCTCCGGTTCACACGGCTTCGCGCGAGATGCGCATCTGGTTCGCGCCGTGGCAAGACGCGGACTCCGACTTGCACGATCAGGAGTACGTCTATCTGATCATCGATCCTGGCCACTGGTCTATCGCGCACAACCAGCAGCGCATCCAGGCCGCGTTCCGGCCGGTGATGCCGCCGACACCTGCGCCGGATGTTGGCAGCAGCGGCAGCAAGGCAGCTATCCCTAGCTCCAACACCGATTCGACGTCGGGTTCGATCTCGAGTGCCGATCGGGTCATGCAGGGAATTCTCACGCCCGCCGGCGCAGTCGACCGTGCAGCGGCTGCGATGCCTGCAGCGACGGACCACTGATTCGGGAGCCATCGATGAGCACCTTGCAGGCCTGGATCGATGACGCGAAATCGCTCGCGCGAACAGCGATCAGCGAAGCAATTCTCGGCACCGAGGATGATCTTGGACCGCCCGCCCCCGTTGCCGCGGACCAGCGGCGCATCGAGACCGTCGGACTTCATAACCTGCTGCCGTATGACCAGTACGACCCCGCCACCGAGCTCTACTACAACACGGATTCGGTTGGCTTCGTGCTCGCGGTTGCACCGCAGACCGGCGCCGACGCGGAGTTGACCCGCAGTCTCCACGGCCTATATGACTCAGTTCCTGCTGGCTATGGGCTCCAATGGATGCTGCTGGGCGACCCCATCATCGAGGAGTCGTTGAACGCCTACGTCGATCTTCGGCGCGAGTACGCCGAAGCGGGACGTGCACCGTCGTTCTATCTGGAACAGGCGGAGCGCCGCGCCGCGTTCATCCGCGGCAAACTCGGCCAGCCGCTGTTTCTTGGCCAAAACTACTCGATCACGGACAAGCGGCTGTTGCTGTCGATCGTGCGCAAGGGTTCGCTCGACGATCTGAAGCTGATCGAAGAAATCCAGAATGTTCGGGACGTCGTCGCTGCGACGTTGAGCTCCGCAAGCCTGGCAAGCCGTACCGCCGAGCCCAACGATCTGCTGCGCTTTCTCTGGCCGATCCTCAACCCCGGTGCGTTCTTTGGCGATGGGGCTGAAACGATCGATCAGACGTACAGCGACGACAAGCCCATACGTGACCAACTGACGGCTTTCGGTCACCACATGCGTGTGAAGGCGAAGCATTTGCTTTATGGAGTGCCGCCCGAGGATGCCGACGAGCCCGACGCACGCATCGCCGTGCGCAGCTTCGGCGTCCATCAGTATCCGAGTAGCAAAGAGCTGTGGGAGATGAACAACATCGTCGGCTCGCTCTTCAACGATGTCCATCAATACCCCTGCCCGTACCTGATCACGCTCGGCGTCCTTCTTCTCGATCAGACTGCCGTCGAGACACGGGCCGCTTTGCGTAGCGCTCGCGCGACACAGAACGCCGAGTCTAAGATCGCGAAGCTGCAGCCGGAACTTGCCCTGCAGAACAGGGACTGGAAGGCCGTCTCGATGCAGCTCACGCAAGGCGGCTCGATGTGTGAGCTCTATCACACGCTGACGCTCTTCGCCCCGCGCAAGAAAATCGAGCAGTGTGTGGCGGCCGCGAAGGGGATCTGGCGCTCGGAGCGCTTCAAGCTGTTCCCGATGCTGACCCAGCAGCTCACAACATTCCTGTCGGCGCTGCCCATGATGCTGACAAGCGACATGCGGGACGACCTCAAGAAGTTTCGGTTGATCACTACCAAGACCACCGTGAACGCGACCGATATGGCGCCAGTGCTCGGCGAGTGGTCGGGTACCAATGGACGAGCCAACCTGCTCTTTTTTGGGCGCCGCGGTACGCCCGCGCTCGTAGACATCTATTCGAGCGGGACGAATTACAACGGCTTCGTTGATGGTACTTCTGGGGCCGGTAAATCGGTGCTCTTGAACGAGATCATCGCAGCGTTTCGCTCGGTCGGTGGAATCGTGCGGATCTGCGACGTGGGCTACTCGTATGAAAAGCAGATCGACATGGGTGACGGGCAGTACATCGACTTCAAGCCTGGGTCGCGAATCGTCATCAATGCGTTTTCCACTGCTGGCATCGATACCGAAAATGGCCTCGATAGCGAGGTGAAATTCATCCGGCCGATTATCGCGCGCATGGTATCGCCGACCGCTCCTATCACCCCGTTCGAGGGCGCGTTGCTCGATGTCGCAGTGCGCATCGTATGGAAGGACTACGGCCAGGAAGGTAGTCCCACGTTAGTGCGAGACGCCCTGCTGAGCCTGAAGGACCAGAACGGGCAACCCGAGCGCATCGCGTACGAGCTTGCCGTGCGTCTCGAACCGTTCTGCAAGGGGGGTGTCTACGGCGACTACGTCAACGGGCGCACCAACGTGCGACTCGACAACGAAGTGGTCGGACTTGAACTCGAGCACCTCAACAGCGATCCCCAGCTGCGCACGGTGATCATGCTCGGCCTGACCAATCAGGTCACCAACGAAATGTACCGCTTTGACCGGTCGCGGCCGAAGCTGTTCCTGCAGGACGAGGGCTGGCAGATCGTCGGTGACGATCAAGAATCGGCCGACTTCATGGAAGAAGGGTATCGGCGTGCGCGCAAGTACGAAGGCAGCTTCTTTTTCGCGACGCAGGGGATCACCGATGCAGGGATGAACAAGGCAACGCAGGCCGCCTTCGACAACTCCGCATGGAAGTTCCACCTCAAGCAAAGCGACGACACGCTCAAGAAGATCGAGAAGGGTGATGTGATGGATCTTTCACCGGGGTTGAAGCGCATGTTGAAGTCGCTGCGTCCGGTGCCGGGTCGCTATAGCGAGTTCGTCCTTGTCGACCCGAACGGGGGCACGCACCTGCTGCGCCATATCCCCGACGAATTCACGTTGGCCATGGCAACCACCAAGGGGCCCGACTACGAATTCATGGAGCAGTTGCGTACCACCGGGACCTCCACCGAGGACGCTATCCGCGCCCTGATCCAAGCCAAACGGAAATGAACATGCGACACGACCTCGTACTCACCGGCCTTATCTCGATCGGCGCCTCGTTGTTGCTAGGCTCCCCGCTCGTCTACTTCTGGACGCAACGCGAAAAAGTTGCGCCGGTCGTCGTGGTCGACGTGCAGAAGCTCATCAGCGATGAGCAAGAAGCGTTGCTGAAAACCTTCAACAACGGCGATCCCGTCCATATGACGGACGACGCGAAGAACAAGGCGACCCAACACGCCGGCGATTACGCAAAGCGCCTGTCGGCCGCACTGGACCAGCTCGGTGCGCAGTGTGGCTGCGTGGTGATCAACAAAGCTGCCGTGCTCGCAGGTGATGCGCCCGATCTCACGGACCTGATCGCCAAGAGGATCGCCAAATGACTCGTCTCCGGTTGATGGTGCCGCCCCGGCTTTCGGCGCGCACGCGTGGAATAGGAACGGCGGGAGAGCGATTCGCGCCGACCGACGTTGGCGATTATCTGGCCGCCTCGACCAGTACTGGTGCGGCGGTACTTGCAAACGTAACGACGCATGTCGTCTTTTGCCGATCGGCGTGCGGGATGGCTGCAAAGGCCGACCTGCGCGGAGATGAACAGTGATCGCGCTCGTCGCCTACTCCAGCGGCCTGGCTCGCTATCGACGGTTTGTTCGTACCGTCGTCGCCCTGACGATCGTGGCGGCCGTCGCATGGGGCCTCACGCCCTGGTATGGGCTGACGTTCAACATGTCGACCAGTCTGCCGGGGACGCTCTACTTTATCCGCAAGGGCCCCTGTCGGCCGCGCCTCGGCGACACCATCGCATTTCGATGGCACGGGGGGGCGACCTACCCCGCAGGACTGACCTTCATCAAACACGTGGCTGGTCTGCCTGGCGATGTCGTGCGCGTGATTGGCCGGAATGTCTGGGTCAATGAGACCTATATCGGCTATGCGAAGCCACTCTCACTTGCAGGGATGGCGCTGTTTCCGACCGAGGACGGTGTGATTCCACCCAGACACTACTTTGTTGCCACGCCGAGCCCTGACAGCCTCGATTCGCGGTACTCGATCGTCGGCACCGTTCCCCAGTACGCAATTGTCGGGGAGGCCTATGAAATTTTTTGACCAATGCCGTGTCCTCAGCACCTCGGCCGGCGCTTCGACTGGAGGCTCAGATGGTTCTGATGATGGCGTTCGGCTTGTTGATATTGGCCGTGTGGATGAGCGTGGCTCTGCTCTTTCTAGGAGTGGGGCTCCTGGCGGCCTACTTTATCGGCATGTTGTTGGAACGCCTCTTGTATTTGTCTTCGAAATGCTGGGCCCGGAGATAAGGCGAGCTGGCTCCCTTGGTGTCGGCCCGCAACTACGGCCGCGTGTGCGACGCACAGCAGTCGCATGGACCTCGGCATTGCTGCTGGCGGTATGTCCACTTTCCGCTATCGCTGAGGACTTGGGTGTCGTTGGCCCGACGTATCCGATTGCAGAGCACGACGCGATTGCGATGCTGAAGCATCGTCTGGTTGAACTGCAAGCCAATGGCGGGCTGGCGGCCATCGAGCGCCGCGCACGTCAGCGCGCGCTGCATGACATCACGTCCCTGCCACCAGTGCCGGGAATTTCGACCGTTAGCGAGTACTCGAGTCGGCTGATTGATCCGACGGTGACCTACGCAAAACCCGTCACCAATGATGAGGGTGCCGTGATCGTCGCAGCCGGCACGCGTATCAATCCGCTTGACATTGTGACGCTGCACGAGCGCCTGGTGTTCTTCGACGGCCGTGATGCGTCGCAGGTAAAGGCGGTCCAGGCCCTCGCGGCCCGCTCCGGCGATTCAATCAAACCGATCCTGACCGCTGGCTCGTGGCTTGAGCTGACGAAGTCGTGGAAACGGCAAGTGTATTTCGATCAGCAGGGGCGACTTAGCCAGCGTTTCGGGATCACCCGCGTGCCGGCCGTGATCAGCCAGCGCGGTAACCAGCTACTTCTTGAGGAAGAGCCCGCGGCTCAGCTGCGTTGACGCTTCGACGAAACCACCTGTTACCTCCCAATCTACCGGAATCGCGATGAACAACTATGACCGTCTGGACTTCTCTGTCGCCCCGGCCGTTATCGACGGCGTTGAGAAAAACTCGGCCGACGACCGCGCTGCTGCTCTTCAGCACTTCACTGTGACAGGCGAGCCGACGCGGTATGTCGTCGACGTCACGAATGATCAGGTCGTGGTTTCAGGAAAGGGTGTGCTCGCAACTTACTACTGGCGCGCGAGCCCCTACGACAGCAGGGTCGCTCGGCTTTCCATTCAACCTGTCCGCCAGATCGTAGGAGACAGCAGCGGGGAAAGCTTTCGTGTTGTGGCGGGTGCTGTAGACGATGTACATCGTCCTCCTGCTGTCCTCGCCGACCATCTGAGCGAGGTCGAAGCTGTCGAGCTGATCGGTCTCATCGAGACGGGTGTGAAGGCGGCCCTCGGTATCGGCGTTGTGCCGACCCATGCCGTCCAGCTGGATGTGCCCGTTCCCCTCTCTGGCACCGTCGAGCAGGCTCGTCGTTCGATCAGTTCGAAGTTGCTCGACATCCTGGCCACGGCGACGTCACGCGTGGTCTGGGTAATCGCTTGGGGCGTAGCCGGTGCTGCGACCGGCGGTGTTGCGGTGGTCCTCCTGCCAATCGTCTACCGCCTTGGCCATCACGTCGGCGCACACCTGGTCGATTTTGCCTTCGATGTGTATCCGGCATTGCGGGAGCTGCTTTCGTGAACATACGCCATCTCCCTCGCCGCTGGATTTTCGCGATCGCGCTGGTTGCCAGCTGCGTCTCGTTCTCGGCGCCGGCCGATGCGGGTCAGTGTGTCGGTCGATTCGCCAATCCGATCACGGATATCTGCTGGGAATGCGCATTCCCGATGGCCATCGGTAGCGTCACGTTCCTCAATATGGGGCAGGACGACACTCCGAACCCGGGCGGATTCCTTTGCTTCTGCAACGGCACGTTCGGCGTCAAGTTCAGCTTCTGGGAGCCGATCCGGCGCGTCGACGTCACGCGCTCGCCATACTGCTTCGTGTCGCTCGGCGGGATCTCGCTGAACCCAGGCATCCACGCGCCGGAGGGCGAGGTGCGCGAGCAGAAGGACGATACCAAACAGAGCTTCTATCAGGTCCACTGGTACACCGATCCGGTCATGTACTACACCGAGATCCTGCTCGACGATCCATGCATGGAGACGGGCAGTTTCGACATGGCGTACATGACCGAAGTCGATCCGACCTGGAGCGACGACGATCTCACCATGCTCCTCGAGCCGGAGACTTACCTGTTCGGCAGTCCGATTGCCCAGGCCGCGTGCGCAGGTGACTGTGTGCTATCGAGCCTCGGTTTCGGGAGCAACCTACTCTTCTGGTGCGCGGGCTGCAACGGCTCGATCTATCCCTTCAACGGTCACGTCCAGGCGCATGTGTCCGCCATCCAGGCGTCGTCGCTGCTGGTCGAGCGGATGACCGCAAAGTTGCATCGCGAAGGCTTGATGTGGGGCACGACAGGTGACGGCGCGATGTGTGGCTACTACCTGCAGCCCGTGATGGACAAGACCCAATACAAGTACACGATGCTCTACCCCGTTGCGCAAACCGACCAGATAAATGGTCAGTGCTGTCAGCCGTATGGCCGCACGTCGGCGCTCTGGGGTGCCGGAAAAATGATCCCGTACACGGGAGAGGACTTCGCGTACGAGATCTTCCGCAAGCGCAACTGCTGCATGGGCGCCAACCTGGGAGATCTCCCGCAATGACACGTCTCCTTCCCTCCTTGGCGGCCGCGGGCACGATCGGGCTAGCTACCATGTCGGTGTCGGCCCAGACCGTCTCGAACGACGCGCTTGCGCGCGAGCAGCAACAGATCGATACGACGCGCCGAGCGACCTTCGATGCGGCAGCCAGCGGCACCGCGCGCTATCGCGGCGCGATGCCATCGTCGGATGCGATTGACGCCGAGATGCGCCGTATCCAGGGCAATCGCGAACGGCAAATGGATCAGGCGGCAGCAAAGGCGGCTCACGATGGCAACGCGTTCCCGAACCTGCCTACGCCGGCGGCGGCCGCCGCCGGTGCAGATCCTCTCGCCGTTGCGAAAAGGTATGAAAGCCGTACGCAGCGCCGTGTAACGGACACCTTCGTCGCGTTTGCGAGCTTCTCCATGCCCGCTGCCTCGCTCGTACGCCTGGTGAAGACAATGAATCAGGCCGGCGGCACTGTGGTGTTCCGGGGCTTCAAGAACGACTCGCTGAAGGCGACGGCCGCTGAGATGCAGCGGCTGGGGATTGCGTCCGGCGGCATCGTCGTCAACCCGAAGGCGTTCACGCAGTATCGCATCGCCCGCGTGCCCGCCTATGTCGTCACACGCGGTGGAGATGCCAACAGTCAGGTCGACAGCAGCGGATGTGCGCTGCCGGCGTCGTACGTCTCCTTGTCGGGCGACGTGACGCCCGCGTACGCCCTCCGCCAGATCGTCGATCACAGCCCTACCTACGCGGGGATCGCCGAGCGATATCTCCGTGCACTGGGGGATGTCGAATGAACGGAATGCGGGCAACCCTGCGCCGAAGCGCACCACTGGCCATCGCGGCCGTCCTGGCTGCGGTCGCCGTGTGCGCTGCTGCGGACGCCCCATCTACCGGGTCTGCGTTTACTGAAGGCCAGTCGTTCGGTAAGTCAGGAATGAACGCGGCTCACGGAAGCATCAGTGGCGGTGGCTCGAACGTGCCGAACTACACGAACCAGGACGGCGAGCTGACGCCGCTGTATGGCGGTGGGCAGGGCAGTCTCGGGCCCGCCGGATCCGGCAAGGAAGCGGATTGCTCGACGCAGCCAGCCAATCCAAGCGCCTACTGGCGTCAGGAATGCGATGCCGTGAATTACCTCGCGAAGAAGCCGCCCAATCGCATGCCGATCACCGCGAGCGATCCGATTGTGACCGGGAGCAAGGGGACCATCAATAACCCCGGCTCTACGACTAGTTCGCAGGACTGCCACAACGTGACGTCGACCGTGCCAGCAACCTACCGGAAGGAAACCTGCGAGCAGGCGGTGGGTACACAAACATATACGTGCAACCGCATCAACGATCCGGTCTGCACCGAACCCTACCAGGGCTGCGCTGCCGGCGGAGTCGTCGAGGGAAGTTTCAACGGCGGGTTTGCCTCGCGCCTGGCATCGAACTCTGCTCTCTGGAACTTCGGCGCGGACACGGGTTATCACGACAACTCGGGCTACAACGGACTTACCGTGTCCGGCTCGATGAGCTTCAGCGTACAGAACCTTGGTCAGATCGGTACCGCAGTCATCAGCCAGATCACGGCAAACAATACGCTGCGCAGCGTCGACATCAACGGCGTAACGGTCTACACCGATGCGCCGGACGGCGGTCGCATTCTCCAATGTGGGGAGGCGACGCTGCCGGCGTCGGCCGGCGGGATTGATGGACGGCAGACTACTGGCTATCTTGCCGCCGCTTCGCCTGGTGTGACCTTCGCTCACAATTTGGTTTACAACGGCATTCGGAGCGTGTGCTCGGATAAAACTGCGTTCACGGCAGACGGCGGCCTCACGGAGTATCGACCGTTCTTCACATTCGGTAGCGAGTACGAGGGGAACCCCTCGACCATTGCGCCCAACACCGATATCCGCTCGTATCTGCATGAGGGCGTCAATACCGTCGAAATTCAAGCGGCGATAGGTGGGTACGGTTTCCAAGGCGGTGGGCAGGCTCGAGTTCAGCTGACGCTGAACCAGATCTGCACCGCGACTTGCACGCCGAACTGGATCAACCAGTGCAGCTCGTTCGAACAGCGGGCGGCACAATGAAGATCCGCGCTCTCACGTTCGCCACGCGTGCGTTCAGCTTCGTCGGCAGTGTAATGACGGCCACCCTGCTCGCCGCGCCGGTAGCGTATGCCGCGCCAACCTGCCAGCGTACAGGTTCAACCTGCATCGAGCCGGCCGGCACACGTGTCATCAACGGGATTCCGCTCTACCAGGATTGCTGGAATTACCAGGATACCTACGAATGCCAAGCCGCTTCCACCGTTAACGACTGCACGCCATTGCAGCAGCAAGGCTGCGGCCTAGTGAACCAGCAGTGTGTGTCGTACAACGACGCGGTGCCGGGAAGCTGCGACACGATGCAGTACACGTACCAGTGTCTCGATACCCCGGCGCACACAACGACCGTCACCCAATGCACGAACACGATGTGCGCACCGGGTGCCGGATGCTTCTCGTCGAGTAGTGGTGCGGACGGCGCGCTCGGCAAGGTCGTAGCAGGGCTGGAAACCGGGCGCGAAGCCGGCGCCTACGGTGTCGGTGGCGGGAACGTGAACATTTTCAAAGGCTACGACAGCAGCTGCTCGATCAAGGTGCTGGGCGGCCTCGAAATCAAGAGCTGCTGCACCAGCAACGGCGGCGGTGCAGCTTACTCGAACAACGCGATTGGAAGCGCCGCAGTTAGCGCTGGATTGTCGGTTGCCGGAACAGCGGCCAAGCAAGGCATCGCGTTAGGCTCGAAATATGTCTTTGACCAACTGTACGAAACGGTCGATAGCTCCATCGTGAACTCCGGTCTCCTGCAGATGGGTGCATGGGCCGATAGGGCGCTGTCTACCTCCGGCACCTTTGGTGCCTACGGCTTCCAGTTCTCGTTCTCCCTGACCAACGGCGTTCAACTGGCCGACTTCAATCCGTACGTATTCGCGGCCGAGATCGCTGCGCAGCTGATCCAGATGTGGCTCGCCTGTTCCCCCGACGAGCAGGTGCTCAGTCTGAAGCGTGGCCAGAATCTCTGTGTCCAGTACAACCAGGGCTGCTCCAAGCGCGTGCTCGGCGTGTGCGTCGAGGAAAAGAAGAGCTACTGCTGTTTCAACTCGCTGATCGCGAAGCTTGTCAACCAGCAAGGCAAGGCGCAACTCGGCATCCCGTTTGCCGGTTGCGGTGGCTTCACGGCCGACCAACTCCAGCGTATCGACTTTTCGAATATCGACTTTACCGAGTTCGTCAATTCGATCCAGTCCAAGGCCGTCGACGAGGATGCGATTCTGCAGCGCGTGCGGCAATCGATCGGAAGCGGAAAAGGGGTATCCCAATGAAGCGCCTTGTCTCCGCAGCGTTTGCTACTGCGATTTTTGCGCTGCCGGTCGCGGCTTTCGCCGGCAGCTACGACGACTTCAGTGCAGTTCTCATCGATGCGATTGATCACGGGTCAGCGTTTGGCGCGCTGCGTGGACCCGTTGCGGGTTCCCTCATCACCAAGTTGCACGCCAACGGCCCGGTCTACGTCACGGCTCGCCCGGTCGGCGACTTGCCGCGGCCTGGCTGCAAGCGTCTGGACGTTCTGTTCGACGTACGCGGCGTCCAGACCGAGGCGGGCGAAACCAGCGGGCGCCTGGACGTGAAGATGAACTACTGCCGCGATCGAATCCCGCCGATCGGCTTGACGCCGGCGGCGCCGTCGCAACCCGCGGGAGATACACCGTGACGCAGCACCGCCCACTGGTTGCAGATTTCAAAACCCTCACGACGCAGGAGCGTTGAAATGTCCATCGAAAGCATGTTTCCCCCTTCGCGTTCCCGCTCGGACTGGGTCCAGGCGCTGCGGGACAGCCTTCCCTGCTACGTGCGGCGCCTCTTCGTGGCCTTCGTCATTGTGCCGGCGGCCTTCCCAGTTGCTGGGCTCGCAGTGCTCAATCTCGGGTCGTTCACTGGTATGGCAAAGACCGTGCTCGAACAGGCTGCTGGAAGCGGCACGAATCCGGACACGATCCGACTGCGGACATGCACCGATACGGCCGCTCGCCACGCGCCGTCGGCCGCCATTTGTATGCACTGGCGCACTGATGACGTGCCCATCGCGACGCTTGCCCCTCAGGTTGGTCACGGCTTGTTCGTCACTTGGCTCGTTGCTGCCGCCATTACGCTTGCTGCGGACCTCGTCTGGTCTGCGCCCTCGCCTCTCGCACTGCGCAGACAACTCGACTCGATCGGACGGCAGCGTGCCGAACGTAGCAACGCAAGCCGCGAAGGAGAGGCGAAGTGAGACTGCAGATCACGATCACCAGCATGAGCGCCGCGCCGGCGCCCGACTTGCCGAGCCATCTTTTTGCTGGCGCCGGCAGTGACCGGGCGACCTTCCGGGTAACGCGCGGCGCCGCACCGTCGCGCGAAGCCATTTCCGTGTTGCTCGAGGACGCCATCGCAGATGTTTGCGTGACGAACTACGATCAGGCGACGGGGCAAGGCAGCTTCGTAGTTGTCGACGGACCGGCGCCGGCGGCCGGTACGACGATCGAGCTCGATGACGACGCGGTCGCGGATACGGTCGACTTGTCTGATCGGACGACCCCCAGCTCGGGGGTGCCAATCCAACGACCCACGATCGAACAGTTTTACGACATGCTCGATCGGCACGACTGGTTTTTCGGTTACTCGGACGATTCCCGGGTATATCGGTACGGAAGCGACAACCTCGAACGGCTGAAGGAAATTGCAGGTTCCCTCGGCGGCGACCATGCCGCGCTTCTCGCAGCTTTCGAAAGGCATCACTTCTCCGGTGCGCCATGGTCGACCCCTAAGTGGGACAAGCCGGCTCGGCCCGCGAGCGGTGTCGTCAATATCCCGACGGCACCCTCGCCGGCGTCGACAGAACCGAGCCAGCAGCAAGATGGCCGATTTTCTGCCGAACTGCGTCACGTGCAGCACGACCACGACTTGCGCGAGTTTGCTGCATATCAGCGACATTGCATTTCGAACGTAGTTGACGCGGCTTTCGCCTGGCGGAACGCACGTCGTGCGTTTATGGGCGCTGCGGCGGTGTTGCACAAGCCCAGGGTTCGAAGTCAATTCCTTTGGATTCTCGGAGGGAGGCGGCGTCAATCCGATGCAGCCGAACAGGTCAAAGCCGCGCAGTCTTTGGGTTTCGCGGAAGTGCAACTCGAGCAGGCACTCGGGCAATTGATGGACGCCGGCTATCACGTCGACGCGCAGCGGAGCCAGCCATGAGCGCATCCCGAGGCTTCCGGCTCGCGGTAGCGATCCTGCTTCCCGCAGCGCTACTGGCGTCGCCGATCGTGGACGCTGACGGGTTGGACTACAAGTCCGCCTGGAGCTGCGACGGGCAGGAAAAATTCAACTGGTACTGCGATGACGACAAGCCTGCGGCGCCGGCGGGTGCGAGCGCGGCCAAACCGGCCGATTCCGACGACTTCGACCAGATCAAGTGCGTATTCCGGCGAACGTGATCACGCATTTCGGCGGATCGTGATCATGG